>JAPLRL010000047.1 GCA_026399205.1 Gammaproteobacteria bacterium | reverse complement strand
GGGATGGTCGCGGAAAAAGAAGAATGACCTTGTTAATGCATTCAATCCTGAATGGAAAGACTTATACCAGTCGATATGCTGAAGACTGTGCCACTGACAGGAGATCCCTCGCTGCGCTCGGGATGACGTGGGGAGTTACAGCAGGCATAAGAATAATTGCATTAGAAGCCACAAATGGATATTTCTCTTGTCTTACCCAGTTATTAACAGCGATTGGCGTCGGCTCGTAGTGATTAAATGGCATTGGTCTCTCCTTTTTGTGTTTTGCAATTGCGCACTTTATTTAATAAATCCGCAACAAAAAATTATGAGGCAACCGGCTGCAACAGGGATGGTGTCTTGAAATAATGGCCTGCAAGTTTTATTGCGAGTTTTTTGCAACGCTTGAGGCACAATTGGCAAAGTATAAAAAATAGAACTCGTGTTAGGGTGTTAATACCCTTTTGAATTTACAGCTCATTCTGTGATTATATTTTTACATGTTGATTGTTTAATGCGCTATAATAGAGGTTGTTCATTTGGTAGTGTAGGTGTCGATCATGCCATCCAGCGATGAAAATAAAAAAACGAGAGTTGTCATCAAGATCCAACGAGTATTTAGACAGAAACAACGAGATAAAACAGAAAACCTTCGCATACAAGGACGACTAAGGCCCTCGCCCTTCGAACATGTTAGACCTGATGAGCTCGGGCGTGATATGAACGTGCGCATGGACACATTTAAAGCTATGTCGAGTGAGGAAAGAGAGGCCTATGTTCTCAAATTAAGGCGCGAGGCCAACATACCTTACAGCTGCAAAAATCTTAGCCAAAATTTGAGAAAACGTGTATTTAAACTCAGTGAATCTCTTTCATGGGTTGGACACATCAAGCATTTGACTTCAAATCAATATATTGACGATATTCTGGAGTCAGGGTTACTTGGCAGACAAACACTGGAAGCTTTTCAAAAACCTTTTAAGCCAGCCGCGTTACAAGCTATAGACATCCAAAATGGTGATGAGAATTCTATTTGTTTTGGATTCAACCAAATTGACTCTCTATGCATGAGGGATAATTCCATTGAACTCACTTTTAACTTTCAAGCTTTGCTAAGGGATAACCCCGTTTTATTTTTTAAACAGCGTGACTTTGGGTTTAAGAATATGGCTGTTTATACGCTTAGTACGACGTCTGGGCCACTCAGTTTTTGCTTTAGTTCAGACCCAAGAGGAAGTAACATGGACGTATATAAGGGAGATTATACGCACCTAAACAGTAGACTACTTAGGGACTACTATTCCGATTACTCAAAGGCGCATTTTGCTCATTGTAAGGTATTCAATCCACTCTTGATTTCGAACAACTTATCTCAAATGCAACAAATATTAATTCATAGCTTCTTTCGATATTTAGATGCACCAGATCCTGATCTCTTCCAAAACGATGAGCCCATAATATCTCAATTTTTAGACGATTTAGAGAAAATGGATGATGCCAGTTTAAAAGAAATGTTATGCCAAATTGGTTTGATGATGTCAGATGCCATGGAAGTCAATATTTATGGCGCATATTGCATTGATTTTTCTACATTAGAGGCAATCAGTTACTACGAAAAGGCAAACATTCTCAAAGCAAGACTTGAATTGGGCAAATTTATACAAGATTTAACTGCTGGCCATTTGAGCGCACTAAAGTCTGCATGTGCAGTTATGCCGAACCTTTTTAAAAGTGAGCGTTTTTTACTTTATTTAAAAGAAAAAGTAGGCGCCGCTTCATTGCCGGTAAGCGAGGCATTGGATCAAATGATAAAAGAATTACCTGCGAAACAAAGGGCGACAGAACGAAGTCCACAGTATCCTCGTACCTTTTTTGACACCCGACAAGACGATGAGGATGATAGTATCGATGAGAAACAATTGCACAATGGCAATGTCTAAAAGCCCTTACTGTGTCTGGTCGGGACGGAAGGATTTTAACCTTCGACCCCGACCACCACATGCTGTCTTGTATGGCTTTGGATATCCAATAGATTTCAGTCTAGGACTGACGAAACAACCTTTGTAGAACAACAAGATGGCGTGGAAGCAATGGCTAGATTTGGTCCTGACATGTCCTCTCCCTGTAGCTAGATCCCGCGGACAAGCCGCGGGACGGCGGCGTTAATGGCAAATAATACTATGGCCCCTATTTTCCTTTGATTTTACTAATCAAATATGGAATAGAGCACCAACCAACTAAGCCCTCAACCACTAAAACAAGACCCATCACCATAAAAAATACCTTACTCATCCCAATAAGTGCTGAGAGGAACAACACAACACCAATCACCGCACGATTTATTCTATCCGTTTTATCAATATTACATTGCTTTAAAAACATGAGGAGCTCCTTGTCTCAATGAAACTAATCACACATCTCACTACACTAAAAGGGTATTATAAATAAAATAACATCAAATAGTTACCGCAGCTACTGCTAATCAAAGCCGCTGAGCGTCTTAAAAGGCTATTATTTAACGATTGGAGTCGTAGCTCAAAATCATGATTAACAATCAATAATAATCAGTTAGATTTGCGATCCGGTACCAAGACTGGTACCCATTTTGTTGTGAAGTCTCTAAAACCTGGTGCTGGCACAAGGAATCGAACCCTGGACCTACTGATTACAAGTCAGTTGCTCTACCTGCTGAGCTATGCCAGCCAAATTTTGAAGTGGAAGGATAGGGTTTTCCTAAATCGTTGTCAAGACTCCTATGAACAAACTCATTAGAGTAACTGCTCGAGCACGTCATTCCGACTAGTTGACTAAGTTGGTCAGGCTTGGCTATAATTACCTGTAATTTAGTGGTGGGAGCAAGGGCATGCAACAATTTAACATTTACGATGTTAAAACACATCTTTCTAAGCTAGTAGAGCAAGCACATCAGGGTGAAACCATTATTATCGCAAAAGCAGGTAAGCCTTGGGCAAAAATCATCCCTTTTGATGCACCCAAAAAATGCTTTAAATTTGGCACCATGAAAGGAAAAATCAAAGTTTCCGACGACTTTAATGATCCTTTACCCGATGAAATAATAGATTTATTTGAAAAAGGTGATGATGACTTATTATGAAGGTATTACTTGATACACATATCATCATTTGGGCTGTGAGTGAACCCCAACGCCTATCTACAAAAGCCCAAGATTATATTACTGAAGCGGAAATGATTTATGTTAGCGCCGCGTCTATATGGGAAATTTCCATTAAAATACAGCTCAATAAACTTCAACTAGACCTCGCTACCTTCATTCAGGAAATAGAAAATATAGGCATACAATCATTGCCCGTCACTTGGAAGCATGCTCAACTGACTAAAGATCTCCCTCTTTATCACAAAGATCCTTTTGATCGCATACTCATTGCACAAGCCATGAGTGAGCCATTAACCCTGTTAACAAACGATGCCACACTCCCACAATACAGCGAGCTGGTGCGGCATCTAGATTCATTTTAACCTCTCAAAGCGCCCTACTCATCCCACTTAGCATCGATGTTGGGCCAAGGCCCAACCTACAGGGTTTCTTCTTTGCGAACGGAGCGAAGCCAAAAAACGCTATTTATCCTTAGGTAAATACAAATCAGTGATCGTCCCCTCAAACATCTCTGTTGCCTGCGCGATGGTCTCACTCAATGTTGGATGAGGATGAATGGTCAACGCTAGGTCTTCTGCTTCACAGTTCATCTCGATACTTAAAGCCACTTCTGCAATCAACTCTCCAGCATTGATTCCCACAATGCCTCCACCTAATATACGTTTTGTATTTGGACAAAATAAAAGCTTTGTAAAGCCCTCTTCTCTTCCCATACTCAAGGCTCGACCACTTGCAGCCCACGGAAACGCTGCCTTTTTATAAGCAACACCTTTTGCTTTCGCGTCGCGCTCGGTTAAGCCCACCCACGCGATTTCAGGATCAGTATACGCCACATTCGCAATAGACAGCGGATCAAAATAATGCTTTTTACCGGCAATGACTTCTGCAGCAACTTTCCCTTCCGGTATAGCTTTATGCGCTAACATCGGCTGTCCGACCACATCGCCAATTGCAAAAATATGATTAACGTTGGTGCGCATTTGTTTGTCTACTGCAATAAATCCTTTGTCATCGACCTTAACACCCGCTTTATCCGCCGCAATTTGATGCCCATTGGGCTTGCGACCAACCGCCACCAACACCTGCTGAAAACAACGAGGTTCGGTTGTAGCGTGTTCGCCTTCTAGGCGCACAAAGATGCCTTCTTTTTTAGCGCTCATTTCCGTGACTTTTGTTTTTAATAAAAACGTCACGCCTTTTTTGGCCATGCGCTTTTGTAAGACTTGCACCAGATCTGTATCGGCTGAAGAAATCAACTGCTCCATGAATTCAACCACCGTTACTTTAACCCCTAAGGCCGCATAAACAGTCGCCATTTCAAGACCAATGATCCCACCGCCTAAGACCAACAAGTCGCCTTTGATATCACGTAACTCCAATGCACCCGTTGAGCTAAAAATACGCTTGTCTTCTGGAATAAAAGGAAACGTCACCGATTCACTGCCCACTGCAATAATGGCATGTTTAAACTCGATGGTTTGATTACCCGCCTCTCCTTGAACCATGAGCGTATGTGTACCCGTGAAACGACCTTCACCCACCAACAGCTGTACTTTACGTTGCTTCGCAAGGGCGACTAACCCACCAGTTAATTTTTTAATGACTTTATTTTTCCAGCCAACCAATTGGGTCGCGTTAAATACGGGCTTGCCAAATTGAACACCTAATTCACCCATTTCACCGGCTTCATCGACCACCTTGGCCACATGCAATAATGCTTTAGATGGAATACAGCCAACGTTCAAACACACCCCACCCAACGTAGGATAGCGCTCAACTAAAGCCACACTTAAACCTAAATCAGCTGCTCGAAAAGCCGCCGTATAGCCACCAGGACCACTCCCAATAACGACAACATCTACTACTTGTTTTTGTTCGCTCATAACCCATCACCTTACAATAAAATTCGGCCCACATCATTCAATAACATAGACACACAATTGATAAACCGCGCCCCTTCCGCCCCATCGATCACCCGGTGATCATAAGACAATGAAAGTGGCAATATTAACCGCGGCACAAACGCGCCCTCTTGATAAATCGGCTTAATTGACGCCTTAGATACCCCTAAAATCGCCACTTCTGGTGCATTGACAATCGGGGTAAAGGCAGTCCCGCCTATGCCTCCTAAACTCGAGACCGTAAAGGTTCCCCCTTTCATATCAGCAGGAGGCACCCCTTTTTCTCTTGCTAATGTACTCAAACGCCCCATTTCTTTGGCAATTTCACCCACAGACAGCTGATCAGCATTTTTTATCACAGGAACCACTAATCCATTGGGGGTTTCAACCGCGATACCAATATGAAAATACTGTTTATAAATCAACGAGTCACCCGTTGGATCAAGCGATGCATTAAATTGCGGAAACTGCGCCAAAGCACTGGTCAACGCTTTCACAATAAACGCAAGAATGGTTAGTTTCACGCCTTGCTGTTGTTCAACTCTAGCCATTTCTTCCCGACGAAAAGCCTCTAAATCGGTGATGTCTACGTCACCAAACTGCGTCACATGAGGAATGGTCGCCCAAGACCGATAAACGTGTTGAGCCGTTAAGCGTTTAATTTTATTCAATGGCTTTGTTTCAATGGGACCAAATTGACTAAAATCAATTACAGGCACTGGGCTCACTGCCATCGCGCCCGCCCCAAGTTGTGATTGTTTTTTAAAAAAAGCAATCACATCTTCGCGCATCACCCGCGCCTTTCGCCCTGTTCCTGATAACTTGGTTAAATCTACACCGAGCTCACGCGCCAAACGGCGCACCGCAGGGCCTGCGTACAAGCCGTCGTGCCCGCTGGGAGGCGCTACTTCTACTGCAGGAGGCTTTGATGGTGCGGGTGGCGCGTCAGTCGTAGCGACAGACGGTGCAACAACCGGCGCATCCTCCTGCTTAGACGACGTAGCCGCGCCATCGGTAGTCAGCGTTAAAATAGGCGAGCCCTCAGCCACTTTATCACCCACTTTCACCGACAGTGCTGTGACGACTCCTGCCTGTGGTGATGGAATTTCCATGCTTGCTTTATCTGACTCTAACGTCACTAAAGGCGTATCAATTTCAATCTTATCACCGATAGATACCAATACTTCAATGACATCCACCCCACTCACGCCTCCAATATCAGGCACATTGATTATTTGTTCTTGCTTCATGTTCCCTCTCAATCAGACGGTCACCGGATCCGGTTTATTAGGATCAATTTCATAACGATGCATAGCATCCATTAAAACGGATTTTTTTAACAAACCCTGGTTCACCAACGCCTCAACAGCCGTAAAAGCAATCCAATTTGCATTCACTTCAAAAAAAGCCCGCAATGCTGCTCTTGTATCACTACGCCCATACCCATCTGTCCCTAGGGTAATATAGGGCGCTTGAATAAAGGGACGAATTTGATCCGCATGTAATTTCACATAATCAGTCGCTGCAATAATCGGGGTATCGATGTCTGCCAATTGCGTTTCAACATAAGACCGTTGCGCGGGGTTTTCCTCCGGATGCAACCGTCGATGACGCTCAACCGATAAGGCCTCTTTTCTTAGTTCAGTAAAACTGGTCACACTCCATACATCTGCACTGATGTCATAATCAGCAGCCAACAGCTCTGCGGCTTTTAACACCTCTTGTAAAATCATCCCCGAACCCAGCAAACGCACATGGGCGTGTTGTCTTTTTTTAGGTTGCCGAATGACATGCATACCTTTAATAATCCCAGCTTCTGCGTCTTTTGGCATGGAAGGTTGCACGACATTTTCATTCATAACGGTTAAATAGTAAAACACTGATTCTTGAGCGACAAACATGCGCTCTAACCCGTGTTGAATAATCACCGCAAGTTCATAAGCATAGGCTGGATCATAAGCAACACAGTTAGGAATGGTCGCCGCATACAAATGACTTTGACCATCTTGATGTTGTAATCCCTCACCCGCTAACGTGGTGCGCCCTGCGGTTGCGCCTAATAAAAAGCCCTTGACCTGCATATCGCCTGCAGCCCAAGCAAGATCACCAATCCGCTGGAACCCAAACATCGAATAGTAAATATAAAAAGGAATCATGGGGATTTTTGTCGTACTGTAAGACGTCCCCGCGGCCATCCAAGAACAAAAGGCACCGGCTTCGTTAATGCCTTCTTCTAGCAATTGACCATCTATAGATTCGTGATAATACATCACCTGGCTTTTATCAACAGGGGTATACAATTGTCCCACCGGCGAATAAATCCCAATTTGGCGAAACAATCCTTCCATACCAAATGTACGACTCTCATCCGGCACAATTGGCACGATTTGCTTACCAATCGCTTTGTCTTTTAATAAAACCGATAAAATACGCACAAAGGCCATGGTGGTTGAAATAGCCCGATCCCCAGACCCCTCTGTGACAGAGGAAAATAGACTGAGAGGCGGAATAGTCAACACTTCAGACTCGACTTGCCGATACGGCAAATACCCCCCCAGTTGTTGACGCTGTTGTTTAATATATTGGATTTCGGGTGAGTTTTCATCAGGCCGATAAAACGGAATATGTTCTATTTGTTCATCGGTAACCGGAATATGAAATCGGTCACGAAAGGCTCGTAGCTCATCCAGGGTCATTTTTTTCTGCTGGTGCGTGATGTTTTGCCCTTCACCTGCTGCACCCATGCCAAAGCCTTTGACGGTTTTAGCAAGAATCACCGTGGGTTGTCCTTTGTGTTGAACAGCTGCTGCATATGCTGCAAATACTTTTTGTGGATCGTGCCCACCGCGATTTAAATGCCAAATTTCTTCATCTGTTAAATGCGCAACCCTTGCTTTTAACTCTGGATCTTTGCCAAAAAAGTGCTCCCTAACATACGCCCCATCGTTGGCTTTATAAGCTTGATAATCACCATCAACACAGTCTTCCATCCTTTGTTGTAGACGACCATCGCTATCAGCTTCCAACAAGGCGTCCCAGCGTTCACCCCAAACCACTTTGATCACATTCCAACCCGCACCATGAAAAATGCGTTCCAATTCTTGAATAATTTTACCATTGCCGCGCACAGGGCCATCTAGACGTTGTAAATTACAGTTTACAACAAAAATCAAATTATCTAATTTTTCACGTGCGGCAATCGATAATGCGCCCAATGATTCAGGTTCATCAGTTTCGCCATCCCCTAAAAACGCCCATACTTTTTGTGCCGATGCACTCGGAAGTAATTTTCTATTGGCTAAATACTTTAAAAAACGTGCTTGATAAATGGCCTGCAGCGGACCTAAACCCATCGACACCGTTGCAAACTGCCAAAAATCAGGCATTAACCAGGGATGTGGATAAGACGTTAACCCAGGCGGCGTGACCTCTTGCCGAAAATTTGCAACCTGCTCTTCACTTAAGCGACCTTCTAAAAAAGCGCGCGCATAAATACCCGGTGAAGAATGGCCTTGAATATACAATAAATCAGCGCCTTCTGGATGTTGGGGGCCTTTAAAAAAATGATTAAACCCAACTTCATATAAAATTGAAGCAGATGCATAGGTTGCAATATGTCCACCGAGCTCAGGTGCATGTTTACCTGCCCGCAGTACCATCGCAACCGCATTCCAGCGAATCAAGGCATTCACTTGATGCGCAATCCCATGATCATGTGGGATATGTTTTTCTTGTGAAACAGGGATGGTATTTCGATAAGGCGAATTCAACACAAACGACAAGGGAACCCCTTGTAACTGCGCCTTTGTTACCAACGCACGAATCAAATAAGCAACCCGCTCTGGTCCATCGGCTTCTAATACATCTTCTAACGCATCACACCACTCTTGCGTTTCCAGCACATCAATTTCGGTTTTTTTTTCATCGTTCACCACGCCCATATACTCCTATCTAACATACAAACAGGGTTCTGTAAGACGGGGTTAACTTTCCCGCTGCACCGCTGTTTACAGACAGCATAATCTGCTACACAATCACAACTTACTTTTGTACAAGCCAGGGGATCCATATAAGCATCTCGTTGTCTTGCCACCACAAACCCCTGAGCTCGTCGCATCAGTACATAACGTTGATAATTGGCATCCGTCACTGCTTGAATTTTTTTCTTACAGGCAGGACAGTTATGTTGACACGCATCCCCACACGCTTTAAGCCGATTGACACACTGGTCGGGGCAGGAAAGAGGTATTGGGGGGGTATGATGTGCGCAGCCTGGTAGCATCGCTAGCATTCCACACGTCATCCCGAGAGTACGCCACGTCATCCCGAGCGCAGCGAGGGACCTCCACCAGACGGCAGGAGATCCCTCGCTACGCTCGGGATGACGTAGCATGAAGTTGGGATGACGCAACATGAAGTTGGGATGACGTAACATGAAGTTGGGATGACGTGGCATGAAGTTAGGAAGATGTAGCATGCGATTAGAACGATCACTCATAACCAAGCCGCCATGGTTAACAACGCAATCACTACAAAAAAGAACACCAACGCGTACCATACCAGTTGTTCAGCTTGAGATAAGGTCACCCCCCCTTTCCCCTCTTGTTTCACAGCGAGCATCCCACATTCTGTCAAAAAAAATTCGTTTTTATCAGCAGCACTCCAGCAATTTGCCAACATAAATGGAAAAACCTGCTGAAAATTTCCCACCATCAGATAACACAGGCCCAAGAGGCGCGCAGGAATCCAATCTAAGTAATTCATCACCGTAACGGCCAATGGGTGGCTTCCACGCGTGCTGACTGCTATTCGATCCAGTAACCGGTAACACAACGCGCCCTTCAAGCCAAACACCAAGTACCAGCACATCACCGCAAAATAGTCGCGATTCACTTGGCTCACATAGTTTTCTGGCATTTCATGTTCCAGCTTTAATTTTCTATACTGAAAAATATTCCGTGGCCCTAAACAATAAAAAACCACTGCGATTTCGGCAACCAAACCAACACTACCAAAAATCCACCCACCAAATAGAGCAAAAAAAAGCCATACGACGATGAGCACTGGGGAAATTGTGGCGATTAACACAATGCCAGGATGCACGAAATACAATTTTGTTTCTAAGGTCTTTGCCCACGCCTCAAACCAACCAAATTGACGATAGTGATCAAACCGTTCTCCATAGCGCTCAAGAGCAATGCATAATATCATGATCAATAATTTCATCAGCTTAATCCCTTTGCATGTTTTCCGTTAAAGCAATCGGTGTAGGGTATTTTAAAACAACAACATAGGAAGAAACAATAAACGTTAAAATAGTCGTTGCTTGAATTAAATTAGCGGCCACATCTGAAACCATGCCTGCACTCAACGCAATACTTGCGACCAACAATGAAAACTCACTGGCTTGCCCAAGGCGAATGCCAACTTCCTTGGCAACTTGATATTTTTCACCAGCACGCACAAACAACCAACGAAATAAAAGGGGTTTCACCACCAATATCAACCCTGCCAGCATGCTTGCTGGAATCATCACTTGCGATAAATATCCAAAGTTAAAGGTTGCCCCAATTGAAAAGAAAAACATCACCAGAAAAAAATCACGTAGCGGTTTTAAACTTTCAGCAATGTACAAAGAGATCGGACTTGATGCTAACAATACGCCGGCAACGAAAGCGCCAATGTCTTGAGATAACCCCAGATACTGTGCAAAAAATGCCAAGCCTAAACACCAACCAATTGACAACAAAAACACATATTCTTGTGTTCTATCAAAACGAGCTAATAATTTGACGAGCACATAGCGTTCAACTAAAAACCCGACGCCAGTTAATATAGGTAAGGCCGCACCCGTCATCACAATATCATGCCAAGATAACCCACCGCCAGTTCGCGAGGCATTGATTAAAATTAAGATTAAAATAGCAATCACGTCTTGCATCAACAACACACTAATCATCAATTCACCGGTATGTTGATGATGTAAAATGGTCGTTGGTAACAACTTTAACCCGATGATGGTGCTCGAAAACATCATCGCAGCACCTAAAATATAAGACTCCGTCACCCCTAACCCAAACCATCGCCCAATGAGATAAGCAATCGCTGCAAACAGCAGCGAGCTGACGACCGCAATCCACGTGATTTTTTTCAACATATGCACTAAGTTTTGTGGCTGTAGATGTAATCCCAATAAAAACAAAAGAAACACAATACCAATATCACCAACTTGTTTCACCACGGTCAAATCCGTCACCAGTTTCATTCCCCAAGGACCAATCACCGCACCCAAGAGAATATAAGCAACCAATAGCGATTGACGCGTGTATAACACCACTGTAGAAAAAACAGAAGCGCCAGCAAAAATCAAAAAAATAGTATAAAACACAGAAGCAGTATCCATGTCTTAGGGTTTCCGTATGATAAATGGTGTCTTCAAAGCGTAGTCGAGATTATTCATTTCATCCAGTTCCTTGTTAATTATGTTCATTAACGCCATTCTCATCTTTTCACTCGATCTACCGAGCCGCGACCGTTAGGGAGCGGAAGTTTTAAAATTTCCGCTCCCTAACGGTCGCGGCTCGGATTGTATCGAGCAAGACGTTAAGAATCACGTTTCATTACTTTTTCACAAACCGCATCATTCGCTTCCTGCTCTTCACCTGCCGCTGCGTGAGCTTATTTTTTCTATCTTTATATGGATTAACTGTATTTTTATATTCAAAATGAATAGGTAGCCCGCCCAAATCCAGCTCTATTCTAAACTGATTCATCAAATATCGAGTATAACTCTCTGGCAATTGATCTAATTGGTTTCCATGGACCACAATCACCAGAGGGTGATGTCCGCCCACATGCGCATAACGCAGTTTAGCACGCCGCCCTCTAACCAACGGTGGAGGATGCTGCTGAATAATAGATGCGAGCAGGCGTGTCAATATCGTGGTTGAAATACGTTGTGTTGCTGCTTGATACACTTCATCAATATCAGCAAACAAAGGCCCGAGTCCTGTTCCGCGCAATGCGGAAATAAAGCAAATTTTAGCAAACTTAACAAACTGCAATCTTCTATCTAACTCATTGTTGATTTTTAATCTTTGCTCTTCTGCTAGGCCATCCCACTTATTCACCACAATAACAAAGGCTTTCCCAGATTCTAAAATCAGTCCCATCAAATGTAAATCTTGCTCAGTCACCCCTTCCGTCGCATCCAGTAATAATAAACAAACTTGAGCGGTCTCAATGGCTTGAAGGGTTTTTATCACAGAAAATTTTTCAATTTTTTCATTCACTCGACCTCGCCGGCGCACCCCTGCAGTATCGATCAACTGATAATCGGTATTGCCACGTTTAAAGGGCACCATGATGCTATCTCGTGTGGTCCCCGGTACATCAGACACCACCACGCGATCTTCACCCAACAATCGGTTCATTAAAGTGGATTTTCCCACATTAGGGCGTCCAATGAATGCAATTGGAATTCCGGCTTTTTCATCAATAAGTTCAGGAGGTGCTGATTCTTTTTGAAACTGTTGCATAAAATCAGTTAACAGATGATCGATGCCAAGACCATGCGACGCTGAAAGAAGATAAATTGCACGCCAACCTAAAGATTGAAACTCCTGCAAAATATGCTGTTCATCTAGGCCATCTACTTTATTGACCAGTAAAAACACCGGTTTATTTAATTTCCTAAGCCTTGCTGCAATTTCTTGATCAAGGGGCATTAACCCTGAACGCGCATCAACCATAAAAAAAATGGCATCGGCTTCAAGTAAAGCCTGTTGTGATTGTTTCGACATCAAGTCATCAATGAGCTCATCTTCAACGCCAATCCCACCTGTATCGACCACCCAATAGGATTTTTTTTGAAAACTGGCTTGCAAATATTGTCTGTCTCGCGTTAATCCGGGAAAATCAGCAACCAACGCTTGTCTCGATTTCGTCAACCGATTAAACAGGGTGGATTTTCCAACATTTGGCCGACCGACTAATACAGCAACGGGTAAAAATATATTCACTCACGCCCTCCAGACACCATACGGAAAGCGAACAAATCACCCGTTTGCGTTAAAACAATCACTTGATTGCCAACAACAACCGGCGTACCAACTACCGCACCTTTCAAGGTGGTCCGCCCCATGAGCGCACCATCACGAGTAGAAAGAACATGAAGTAAGCCCATTCTATCTCCAACTAAAATACCATTTTTTGTCCAAACAGGACTGGTCAGTCCCCTGACTTTCAGTTGAACCTGTTTCCAATACACTTGCCCATTGTTAGGATCAAGAGACCACACCACATCGCTGTCATCTGATACATACAGCTGCCCTGCGCCCAATTCCATGTCTTTATAAACTGAAAAAGGTTTCTGCCAACTGAATTCACCGGTTTCTAATGACAACGCACCTACAAATCCTTGGTAAGTCCCAATCAAAATCATCCGTTTATAAAAAATAGGATCAGCATCAATATCAACTAAGCGCTCAACATCACTGGCCCCAGTTGAGAAAACAATGCTTTTCTCCCAAAGAATTTGCCCTGATTGTGCGTCAAGTGCAACCAGTTTTCCATCGGGAAACCCAACCACTAACAAGTGATTTGACCCCATCACCGGCGAAGAGCTTTCCTTTAAGATGAGCTCAGGCGCCCCATGTTGCATCCGCCATACTCGCTTTCCATCTTTTATACTAAACGCAAACACTGTGCCATCTATGGTTTTAACAAACACGCGGCCTGAAGAAATCACTGGTTTTGCCAATGCCTCCCCCGACAATTTCTTCTCCCAGATGACGTGTCCATCGTGTTGATTCAGTGCCACCAAACTGGATGCACGCGTTCCAAATATGACCACACCCTCACCCACAACAGGGCCACTGGCTAAACCAGATGTGATGTTTTGTGTCCAGCGTAACTCGCCCGTTTTTAACTGTCTGGCTTGTACCTGTCCACTAGAAACCGCAACATAAATAACGTTACCGTGCACAACCGGTGTTAAATGGTCATGTGGGCTCGCTATTTTCCCACCTAAAGGAAACGTCCACAGCTGCTTAAAGGTCACTTGATTTTTAACTGAAGGCAACACATCAGGAACGGGTGTGTTATCTTTTCCTAAAAGATAATCATCGAGTTGTGTGCAGGCTGTTAAACTGAAAAGACATAGCGTCATCCCGAAAAACCGTAACGTCATCCCGAAAAACCGTAACGTCATCCCGAGCGCAGCGAGGGACCTCCACCAGGCAGCAGGAGATCCCTCGCTACGCTCGGGATGACGTCGTGACGTACGTTCGAAATGACGCTCTACAAACTTGGTGAATTTCATTTCCATCCCCTTCATCCTATGCCTGCCCTTGTTTTTTCTCAAGCGCTGCGTATTTCAAATCTAATAAAGGATTCACAATCCCCAGGCGCTTACTCAATACTTTTGCTTGTTCATAGGCTGCTTTGGCCTGCTTATCATCGTGCTGTGCGATATAAGCATCTCCACGTAACGCCAACGCAAGTAATTGATAGTTGCCATCATCGACTTGATTTAAGACCGATAATGCTTCCTTACTCTTATTTTCATTCAAGAGGATGCGTGCTAAACGAAGTCTTGCCACTTGCCTTAATTCTTTCAAGCTCGCCTTTTCTGCAACAACCGATAACAATTTTTTGGCTTGCTCACCTTTGGCTTCATTCATATCGCACTTTGCGAGCATCAGGCGCGCAAAATCCGCGTATGTGGCATGACGATTCAACTGAATAAGGCGCGCCGCATAAGCATGAATTTTGACATGATCGTCATCTGAAACCGCTTTCATGAGGGATTCATACAATGCTGATGATTCTGTTTGAATATGCAGATTATGCCATGTCCAATAACGCCATCCGCCAAAAATCGCTAACAAGACCAATATGCCGGCAGCCAAGTGCCGTGCATTTTTTTTAAAAAACGACTTGATTGCCTCGACTTGTTCTTCTTCTGTTAAATAGACCGTCATATACTCACTTACCTCACTTTTTCACAAGAGAACTCAGTTGTTCCATTAACTCAGCTCGCGCATATGCTATCTGCGGCAATGCCTCGCGTAAATATTTCAATCCGACAAGATGGGTTTCTATTTCAGTCCCCCCCATCACCAGCGCAACCGTTGCCCCCGATTTATCTGCTTTTTTAAATTGGTTTTTGAAACTTCCACCCGTCACATTCACAACCACCGCAAAACCATAACGGGTTCTAATATCTTCGGCCAATTTTAAGGCTTCATTCATGACCAACGGCGTAGGTTCAACAATCATAAAAATATCTGGCGCAGTTTGCCCTTGTTGGCCCAGGTTTAACGTTTGTAACAAGAGCAAAATACGTTCTACACCAATTGAAAATCCAACGGCAGGACTTGCTTGGCCGCCTAACTGCGAGACCAGTGTATCATACCGCCCACCGCCACAAACCGTTGCTTGGCTTCCCAATTGATCAGTGACCCATTCAAACGCCGTGTGTCCGTAATAATCAAGCCCGCGCACCAGCCGTGGGTTAATTTTATAAGCAATACCCAATGCATCTAGCCCTTGGCAAAGCTGTGCAAAATGCGTTTTACTCTCTTCGCCTAACATCTCCAATAATGCCGGAGCCCCTTCAAGCATGGCTTGCATAGCCGGATTTTTACTATCTAAAATACGCAGGGGATTTCGCGTCAAACGACGCTGACTATCTTCATCTAGCAACGATTGATGCTCAAGAAAATAAGCCACCAAACGTTCTCGGTATGCACTGCGTTCTTCTAGTGTACCTAAAGTATTAATTTCCAACTGCAAATACGCATCGATGTTAAGTTGTTTCCATAGCCGCATACATAATGACAGTAACTCCAACTCAATAAAAGGCCCTGCCATACCAAAGACTTCAACCCCTAACTGATGAAACTGACGATAACGACCTTTTTGTGGTTTTTCGTGTCTAAACATCGGGCCGATGTACCAAAGACGCTGTTGCTGGTTATACAGTAATCCATGTTCTAGGCAAGCGCGCACCGTGCCAGCTGTCCCTTCTGGCCTGAGGCTTATCGACTCACCATTGAGATCAGTAAACGTATACATTTCTTTTTCAACGACATCGGTCGCTTCCCCGATGCTGCGTTTAAACAGCTGCGTTGATTCGACCACCGGAAGCCGAATCTCTTGATAACCATACTGCGACACACAAGCAATAAACTGCTTCTCGAGCAACTGCCACGTCACTGACTCACTCGGCAAAATATCATTCATGCCGCGAATCGCTTGTAGCTTTTCAGTCATCATGAGATCCCGAAGCGGGTAAATCACTTCTAAGCGATAAATTAGACTCCATGGTTGAAAGATCAATCAGAGAAGACGCTGAGTGTTTCAGGTCGTCTTGGGTCCCTACTTGATTCACTTTCTCAGTTGCTGTTTGAGCTGATAGCCGCACATCTCTTTTTTCATGATGCCCCCACCAATCATACCCAATCAGCACCACCACAATCCCTGCAACCACAATCAACCACTTAAATTTTGACATTAAATAAAGCGGCTCTTTTTCCTTTTGACGTAAGAGACACCCGCTTTTCTTTTCAGGCCCTCTTATCAAATTATACTGTTCCAAATAAGAGACCGGCGACAATCCCAATAATTTAGCATAAGCCCGCATATAGCCTTGAACAAACACCGCTTGCGGCATGTCATCGTACTGATCAAGCTCTAAGAGCTCAATCACCCGTTTTCTTAAATGTAATTTTCCCGCAATATATTCTTGGCTCAATCCTTTTGATTCACGTGCACGTGCAAGCAATGCGCCAGGGTAAGAGTCGGGTTGAGGATTCTGCTCGTGCATAGACTCAGGACTGTTCATGATTGTCTCCAATATGGATATTATGTAAATGTTGTGTATATTCAGCTATCGCTTCGTTATTTTCCTCTGCTTTCGCAGCGTTAAGCGCCACTGTGAGCAATGCCGGGTTATTTAAAACCGCAGCAGCATGATCTTGAAGCGTGGTCAGGGCTTGTCGTGAGTCATGATGTTTAAGCTGTAATTTTACCAACTCATACAAGGCAACCTGTCTCGCGGGATCTTGTGCAATAGCGCGTTTAAAATAAAGCATGCTTTTCAACTCAAGATGTGCTAACTCAGCACATAATCCGGCATTTTCATAAGCCATGGCCGAATAAGGGTAGTGTACATCTTCCCCCGCTTGCAACAATAATGGCAGTCCCTGCTTGTACTCTCCCGTACGACACAAAAATGCACCGTAGTTATTTCGCTGTGCGCCACTCTTGGGTGCTAAACGAAGTGCGGATTGATAATAGCGCTTTGCGCGAGCCATGTCGCCTGTCTTTTCTAAAAAATATGCCATCGCTACATTCACCTCAGCGGACTGCGGCGCCAAATGCAAGGCTTTCAACAGTTTTTGCTTCGCTAACGGTCGTTCACCGCGTTTTAAGTAAGCAAGCCCCAACTGCGTTTGGTATTGCGCTGTTTTTGCACGCTGCCGCGCGGCCACTTGCGCTTCTTCTTTACCGCTCAGCCCTTGCTGACAAGCCACCAATAGAAAAAAGCCTATCACGCCAATAATCAACCTACTTATTTGCGACACGATAAAGCTCCCCCCCATTTTAAGCCCAACAGTATAACGTGAAATAGGTAGAATCTGAAGGTATTGAGCCGGTTAAATTAAAAAAAGAGTGTCTGTAGCGTGTTGAACTCGCTAAAATAATTTGCTACCCTCAAGCAATCATAAATGGATCTTATGAAGGTAACTCATGAAAATCAAAGCAATTTCAACGCTTACTCTAGCCGCACTTGCTGTTTCAACCCAAGCTTCAGCCTTCGACTTAACAACACTTAAAACCATGCATTTCAACAATCCTTTGCCGGGCCACAAAGTGGTTCAGCTGGGCAATTATTGGAGTGTGCAAGGTGGTAATGCGCAGGATATTAATATTCTTGGCTTAATCGGCGATCGCTTTTTTACAGTGACCAACAATCAGTCTAACAATGCCTTGGTTGGATTAGGGTATTACTTTGATGGTCAAGAAAGAACATTGCTGAACACGACCATGAATATGTCCTATGGTATTAACGCATTTTATATGGCTAAAACGGGTGTGGCCGGCACGGTGATGCAAGAACAACTCTTTACTAACCTAGCTTATGGTTACCACGTCTCACATTTTCCCGTTTATGCCGCCGCTAAATCAACTATTCAAACTCAATCTTCAAAATATGCGGTAACGGTTGATGCGGGCATTGGCCCTAACTTTATAACCACAGGTGGCTTCCAAGAAAGTCCACTAGACAGCAACACCATCCCTGATAAGATCTTTGCAGGGCATACCACCACAACCTTCAGCGTCACCGCCGGTGCTGGCGTTAAAGTCAATAACGTCTTTGGTTCTGCGCCATTAGAATGTGGCTACCGCTTCTATTATTTAGGTCAAGGTAACTTTTACAGGCTGAGCAATCAAGTGGTCAATACGCTCAATACTGGTGATGGTTATGCCAATGCTGTGCTTTGTTCAATTACGGTTTAAGTACATGTTAACTAAACTTGGGGTGGCGTTACTTTTGCTAAGCCAAACCGCAGTAGCGGGCACCGGACAATTTTTCGAAGTCCTGTCTTCCGGCACTGCGGGACAAATCGATATCGTCCTGTGTTTAGATGCAACCGCACCTGCAACGTGCCAAACCCACACTGTTTTGGCACAAAATTTAAGTATTCGCACCCTCGTGCCCAATCATGTTTATTCCGCCGCCGGGATCAGACCAATCACCCCAGGGTATACACCCAGCACTGGCTGCCTGCCTATCGGGAATGGGTATTGTTTGTTTTCAGTCAGTGATACATCATCTGCTTCAATCGCGCTCAGCAATACTACCGCAAGTCCTTGGAGCGCCCCCAGTTCCGTTGATGCTGAGAACTCCCTCACGTCTGTGTCTTGCCCAAGCAGCTCATTTTGTATGGCGGTAGACAATGCGGGAAATGCGTTAAGCTATGATGGGACATCTTGGAGCGGGCTAACGAATATCGATGGGGCCAATATATTAAGGTCGGTGTCTTGTCCAAACAGCTCTTTTTGTATGGCGGTAGACAACCAAGGGAATGCGTTAAGCTATAACGGCAGTGTCTGGAGTGCGCCAGTTAACATCACAGCCATCATTGGCATTAGTCTAAACTTAGAGGCCATCTCATGCCCAACCAATTCTTTTTGTACGGCCATAGATAATGTACTCGGTTATGCTTGGCATTTTAATGGCTCTATCTGGACTGCAAGTCTCATTGATAGCACCGGCCATCCAACGTCTATTTCTTGCCCCAGTCCATTATTCTGTATGGTGGTGGATTTTGTTGGTAATGCCATCAGTTATAATGGGTCTGTTTGGAGCACCCCAACTAGCATCGATTCTGGCGCTGAATTTACCTCTATCTCTTGTTCGAGCAGTTCATTCTGCATGGCAGTAGATAATGCGGGTAATGCCTTGAGCTACGATGGCGCCACTTGGACCGCTCCCAGTAACATCGATCCTGGCGCTGCACTAAACGCAGTGTCTTGCCCCAGCGATTTATTCTGTATGGCTGTAGACAATGCGGGGAATGCATTAAGCTATATGGGCGCTACTTGGAGCTCTCCTAGTAACATCAATCCTGGTGGTATCTTCAATTCTGTGTCTTGTCCCAGCAGCTCTTTTTGCATGGCGGTAGACCATGTGGGTAACGCTTTACAATATAATACTTAGGACACCATCATGATTAAGCGAATATTCACCAGCGTTAGTGTTGCCTTATTTCTATTTTTCTCACAAAGCGCATTAGCAAATACAGGTCAATTCTTTGAAGTCATTGCCTCAGGCACGCCAGGACTCTTTAATATCGTGCTGTGCTTAGATGCAACCGCACCTACAACCTGCCAAAGCCACACCGTTTTAGCGCAAAATTTAAGCATTCGCACCCTTGTGCCCAATCATCTTTATCCCGCAGCTGGATTAAAAGTATTGACGACAGGGTTTTCGCCTAGCGGCAGTTGTCAATTAAACAACAGTGGATTTTGTGTATTTTCAGTCAGCAGTGACTCGTCCGTTTCTATTGTGCTCACCAACAGTAGTGTCACTTTAAGTTCTACCCCCTCTAGTAATACAAGGATTGGTCTTGCATACTCTCAAACGAATATCGCCAGTGGTGGTGCCGAACCCTACGGTTATAGCGTATCAGCCGGATCGTTACCCACAGGGACCTCCCTCAATACCAGTACCGGCACCGTTTCAGGCACCCCAACGACTGCGGGTTCCTTTAGCTATATCATTCTAACAACAGATACCGGGGGCGCAACCGCTACAGCGCTGACCAGCGGAACCATTACCGCAACCGTCGGTGGAACCGTTTCTGGGTTAAGTGGCTCAGGGCTGGTCTTACAAAACAATGGGGGGGATAATTTATCCGTCACCACGAATGGTGGCTTCACGTTCAACACCCCTTTAACCTCCGGAAGCACCTATAACGTCACTGTATTAACCGACCCAAGCTCCCCCTCACAAACCTGCGTGGTATCGAATGGCGCGAGCACAGTAACCACGAGCAATATCACCAACGTTGTTGTGACCTGTACCACCAATGCCTATACCGTCGGCGGAACTGTTTCTGGGTTAAATGGCTCAGGGCTTGTCTTACAAAACAACGCAGGGGATAATTTATCCGTCACCACGAATGGTGGCTTCACGTTTAACACCCCTTTAACCTCCGGAAGCACCTATAACGTCACTGTATTAACCGACCCAAGCTCCCTCTCACAAACCTGCGTGGTATCGAATGGCGCGAGCACAGTAACCACGAGCAATATCACCAACGTTGTTGTGACCTGTACCACCAATGCCTATACCGTCGGCGGCAACGTTTCAGGATTAACCGGTTCGGGGCTTGTTCTACAAAATAATGCGACAGATAATTTATCCGTCAGCGAAAATGGCGCCTTTACGTTTGCCACATCGATTACATCGGGACAAGTATATTCGGTCACGATACAGACACAACCAACTCGCCAGGAATGCTCTGTGACCAATGGCTCTGGCACAATGGGCGCAGCGCCCGTCACCAACGTCACCATCACGTGCGTGAACACTGGCCCCTGGGGTAATCCAGTACGAATTGATACCAACGGCAGCACTCACGCAATTTCGTGTAGTAGTGCTTCAGTTTGTATGGTCGTCGATAATGCAGGATATGCTACACAATATACTGATGGTAGTTGGGCTAGTCCGACTCTCATTGACCCTGGTAACTTGTTAGTTTCTGTCTCGTGCCCCCTGTCCTCTTTTTGTATGGCAGTAGACTTAACTAACCCAGGTGGTTTGGGCGGCGCTTTAATCTATAATGCCCCCTCTTGGGGGGCCAGAATCCCTGTGATTACGACAGAGAGTACAGGACGATTCAGCTCCGTCTCTTGTCCAACATCCACTTTTTGTATGGCGGTCGATGACCAAGGTCATTTTTATAAATATGACGGCTCGACTTGGGTTTTATTTCAATCAGTTTCCAGCTCCTATATTTTAACTTCTGTTTCCTGCCCTAATGATTCATTCTGTATGGCCGTAGATGGATCGGGGCAAGCTTATATCTATAATGGATCCATCTGGACTGCATTGGGTACAGTTGACCCTCACTTTCATTTAACTTCCGTTTCTTGCCTAAATAGCGGTTTTTGTATGGCCGTAGATCAGGAGGGATATGCTCTAACATATTTTGCTGGAACCTGGCATACGCCGGTCAATATTGACGCTAGCCATGCGTTAACCTCGGTCTCTTGCCCTAATGCTTTATTCTGTATGGCGGTAGACGATCAAGGCAATGTGTTCAAGTACACTGGAACAACTTGGGGCGCTCCTGAAAGTATTGATACTCGCCCGCTCACCTCTATTTCTTGTCCTAACGTGACGTTTTGCATGGCGATAGACAATGAAGGCTATGCGATCAATTACGTAAACCCCATATTGAGCACCATTTATATTGGCACAAGTGCGGGTAATGTGGATATTTCTAACAATAATGGCCTCACCTGGACCCAAACAGCAGCTCAACCAGCAGTGAGGGCTGCTGTAACCGGCATTTCACTTAACGTGGCAGGGACCTTATATGCCGGATCAGTGTCAAGTACCGATACGGTCGCAACGACGACCAACAACGGAGACTTTTGGATAACGACTTCGTCATTATCTGGTGGCATTCTCAGTCTGTTTATTGCCACGGATGGGACATTATACTCTAGTGCGGGCGCGCAGGTCCTCGTCTCAACCAACAATGGCAGCTCTTGGAATCCTACACCCGCAGCCCCCGATGGGTCTACAGTATATAGTGTGTTTGTCAGTCAAAGTGGCAGGCTGTATGCAGGCACAGAAAATGGCAACGTAGCGGTCTCTAACAATAGTGGCAATACCTGGACTACGACAACCCAACCCGACCCAGGCGCAGGCGCACGTATAAGTAGTGTGTTTGTGACCTCCAATGGAACCCTGTATGCAGGAAGTAGTGACGGCAATTTAAAAATATCAATGGATGCAGGCGCCAGCTGGACTTCAACAACACAGTCAGACAGTTGTAACATTAGCGGTCTTTCTGTCACGTCGAGTGGAGTAATCTATGAAGGAACTAGCTGTGGCAGCGTAGAAATATCCATTGACGGTGGCAACACCTGGACGGCAACAACAGGGATACCCGGCGCAGACGCAGTGTTCAGCCTGTTTGTCCATCAACCTTAACAGGAATCTTCCGCAGTCGTTGCCAACGTAGAGAGCGACTCGTGATGTCTTTCAACGCACCCGCCAATTGGCCGCATGCGGCATCAATATCATCTCCTCGAGTCCTACGGATGGTGGTATTGATGCTTTTTGAAAGTAAATAATCTCTGAATTTATCTATCACTTGGGGTTCGGAACGCTCATAGGGCGTATAGGGAAAAGGATTAAACGGAATTAAATTCACTTTACAAGGAACCAATTCAATGAGTTTTGCCAGTTCTTTTGCATGATGAATCCCATCGTTCACCCCTTTTAACATCACATATTCAAAAGTCACGCGCCGACGCGAAGTCGGGGGGAAATACGTGCGGCACGTTTCCATAAGTTGCGCTAATGGATATTTGCGATTAATGGGGACAAGCTCGCTGCGTAAGGCATCATTCGGGGCATGCAACGACACCGCAAGTGCGACGGGACTGACTTCTTTTAATTGCAACATTTGTGGGACTAAGCCTGAGGTGCTTAACGTCACGCGCCGCTTAGATAAGCCATATGCAAAATCATGCATCATGATATCCATGGCCAACACCACGCTATCAAAATTCAATAACGGCTCACCCATGCCCATCATGACGACGTTGGTCACTTTTTTATCGTGCTCACCACTTTCTTTTTCAGAGAGTAGCCGCACCGCAAGCCAAACTTGGCCAATGATTTCAGCGGTCGTTAAATTCCGATTAAAGCCTTGTTTGCCTGTGGAACAAAAACTACAGTTCAATCCACAGCCAACTTGAGATGAGACACACAAGGTACCGCGCTTTTTTTCAGGAATAAACACGGTTTCAATGCGGTTGCCACAAGACAATTGAAACAACCACTTACAGGTTCCATCGGTCGCGCGCTGCATGCTCACGACTTCCGGGAGTTGCACACAGGCATGCTCGGTTAATTTTTGGCGCAACACTTTACTGAGATTCGTCATCTTAGAAAAATCAGTTTCACCCACTTGGTGAATCCATTGAAACAATTGTGTGGCACGATAAGGTGCCTCACCAATGCTGATTAAAAAATCACGTAAAGATAGACAAGAATAATCCAATAAATTAACCATGCTCAACCTTATCGAACAAAAACTTCATTCTCTTTAAAGAAGTAAGCGATTTCGGTTTTTGCATTGTCTAAGCTATCTGAACCATGCACCGCATTCGCATCAATGCTATCCGCAAACGACGCACGGATAGTGCCAGGTGCTGCATCTTTAGGATTAGTCGCACCCATCAAGTCACGGTTGGCCATCACTGCATTGTCCCCATATAACACTTGAACCAACACAGGGCCAGATACCATAAACGACACTAAATCTTTAAAAAATGGACGTTCACGGTGAACAGCGTAAAAGCCTTCAGCTTGCTCTTGTGTTAAATGCATCATTTTAGCCGCAACGATTTTTAATCCTGCTTGCTCAAATTTAGAGTTAATAGCGCCAATCACTGATTTGGCAACAGCATCTGGTTTAATAATTGACAAAGTACATTCTAAAGCCATGGTGGTTTACTCCAATAATCAAAAGGTGCAAAGTATACGCTAAATTGGCTTTAACTGCTACACACCCTAGGAATTCCTTGTTACAATCTTCTTTCGTTTTCAAGCAAGGCAAGGATTCCTTATGTTCCGAAAGCTTCTCATCGCTAACCGAGGGGAAATCGCTTGCCGTATTATGCGCACAGCAAAACGTTTAGGCATAGCAACTGTCGCGGTCTATTCTGATGCAGACAGCGCTGCCCAACATGTTAAACACGCCGATGAAGCGATTTATCTTGGCCCTTCTGCACCCGAAAGTAGTTATTTAAATCAACAGGCAATTATCAACGCCGCTCAACAAACCGGTGCTGAAGCTATTCACCCGGGATATGGGTTTTTATCTGAAAATTCGCAGTTTGCCAAACGTTGCCAAGACCATGCCCTCGTTTTTATTGGCCCTTCGATTCAAGCGCTCGACGTCATGGGCTCTAAACAACAAGCCAAAGCCTGTCTAGAAAAAACCGCTGTACCCTTAATCCCTGGCTATCATGGCGTCAAACAAACCGCTGCGGCTTTACTGACTGCGGCTCAAGCGATTGGCCTGCCTTTGCTCATTAAAGCCGCTGCAGGCGGCGGTGGTAAAGGCATGCGCGTTGTAACCGATCTCAATGAGCTCAGCCAAGCCATCGAAGCCACCAAACGAGAAGCTAAGGCCTATTTTGGTGATGAAACGTTAATTTTAGAAAAATTCATTCCTAAAGCCAGGCATGTTGAAGTGCAACTCATGGGTGACACCCATGGGCATATCGTTGCGTTATTTGATAGAGACTGCTCCATTCAACGCCGACACCAAAAAATTCTTGAAGAAGCCCCGGCTCCTTTTTTATCTGCAGCATTGCGCACCAAGCTATATCATGCTGCTTGCGCGGTGGGACAAGCAATCCATTACACCAATGCCGGTACGATTGAATTTCTGGTCGAACCCAATGAACACTTTTATTTCATGGAAATGAACACCCGATTACAAGTCGAACACCCCGTCACGGAAGCCATCACAGGCATTGATCTCGTCGAATGGCAATTGCGTATTGCAACAGGTGAACCCTTGCCTGCAGCGTGGTCTACGCTCACCCCACAAGGACACGCCATTGAATGCCGGATTTACGCCGAAGATCCCTCCCATAACTTTCTCCCCTCAACAGGCCAACTCATCTTGCTTTCTACCCCCTCAGGAGAAGGCATTCGTTTAGACAGCGGCTATGAGTCAAAAGACATTTTATCCCCTTATTACGACCCCATGTTAGCCAAGCTCATTACCCACGGCAGGACACGAGAAGAAGCCATTCAACTCATGCAACAAGCCCTTAAGCAATACTGCATTGCAGGCATCTCAAGCAATCTTTCTTTTTTACAAACGCTGATTGCACAACCTGATTTTATACAAGGCCAGTTAGCCACCGATTTTTTAGAAACGCATCCTTTACAACTTGAACCCCCAGCCCCCTCACTTCCTGTCTTTTTGCTTCTATTTGCTTATGATGTGATGCAAGCCATGCCCTCTGATCCCATTGAACAAGACTGTTTTGGCTGGCATCCTTTTTTAACACGAACGTGGGAACGGGCGTTTTGTTTTCAGGGTGAGGTGATTGCGGGAACGCTCTCCGCCCAAGCGAATGAGCACTCCAATGGCTGCAGAATCGTCGTAGGGTGGGCAAAGGAGCCAGGCGCGAAGCTTGCAGGTTATGGTGAACTTCCGGGCGACGTGCCCACCGCCGCTCGGGGTCATTCGAGTGCTTCAGACGGTCCGAGTGACCGGTGGGCACGTCACCCGGGGGCTCAGAGTCACCAGGACGCTCAACGTGGGGCTCCTTTGCCCACCCTACGTGGATCCCACTCTATCACCATTACACAAGCTACCCCGCATCTCATTATTCAAACTGAAGATGCTATCTACCAAGGCGAAGTTTTCTTCCACAACCATCAATGGACTTGTTTTTACGAAGGCAATACTTATCTTTTTACCGCCCCTCAACATGCCTCTTCAACCCTCAACACCCAACATGCCCACACCGCGCCAATGCCGGGAACGGTGGTTGCCCTCCTCAAGCAAAAAGGCGATGCCATCGAAGCGGATGAGGGCGTAATGATCATTGAAGCCATGAAGATGGAGCACACCATTCGCGCAGCACACACAGGATGCATTGACGACATTTTTTTTCAACCCGGTGATCAAGTGACAGAAGGAACCGAGCTTTTCTCTCTAAAGGATACACATGACCCCAAAACAAGTGACGCTCATTGAAGTCAGTCCTCGAGACGGTTTACAAAGTGAGGCTGTATTTATTCAAACCCAAGATAAAATTGAGTTTATCAATTTACTCAGTGACACGGGCGTCCAACATATTGAAGTCACCAGTTTTGTCTCGTCCAAATTTATTCCCCAACTCCAAGACGGAATAGCGGTATTTGAAGGGATTAAGCAACGAAAAAGCGTTGATTACTCCGCTTTAATCCCCAATACCCAAGGTCTTGAATTAGCCACACAAGCAGGGGTGAAAACCATCGCTTTGTTTACGGCAGCCAGTGAACAGTTTAATCAACATAATATTCATTGTTCTATTCAAGACAGCTTTGCGCGCATCAAGCCTGTTATTCAACAAGCCAAGCGTAATAAGCAGCGCATCCGTGCTTATGTGTCTTGTGCCTTGGGATGTCCTTATGAAGGCGCAATTTCACCTCAACAAGTCGCCACCGTCTGCGAAGATTTACTTGCCTTATCCGTTGATGAAATCTCCCTTGCAGACACCATTGGTGTGGGCACGCCTAAACAAACCATCGCCCTTCTTGAACACATCTTACCCTTGATGGGCAACACTCAACTGGCATTGCATTTTCATGACACCTACGGACAAGCACTTGCGAATATCTATGCCGCACTCGAACAAGGGGTGACGCGCTTTGATAGCTGCGTGGCAGGCTTAGGGGGCTGCCCTTATGCGCCGGGTGCCTCCGGCAATGTCGCAACCGAAGACGTGTTATATTTTATGCATGGCTTGGGGTTAGATACAGGCATTGATATTTATAAAATGATTCAAGCAGGTGTTTTCATTTGTAAAAAAATGGGCAGAAAAAATCAATCTAAAGTTGCCAATGCGATGTTGGCGCATTTTAACCCTCCGACCTAAAGAGATCTCGACTTATGACAACCCCGATTTGGAGCCCAGCTTCCCCTAAAAGTACACGCTTATTTGCATTTCAACGGGCGGTTGAAGCACAGTATCAGCAATCATTTACGCATTACAGTGATTTGCACGCCTGGTCTATTCAACATCCCGCCCTGTTTTGGGACGCAGTAAGCCGCTTTTTTCAGTTACCCATTAGCCTCCCACCTGAGGCTATTTTTCAAAAAACAGGTCCTGAATTATGGCAAAATAACTGGTTTAATGGCGCACACCTCAACTACGCACGTCAGTTATTACAAGGACCAGCTGACCAAGCGGCCCTGATTTGCATCAACGAAGCCGGCGAACGGTGTGTGTATACTTACGCTGAGCTCACAAGCTGTGTTGCAGCCTGCGCTGCAGGGCTCAAAAAAGTGGGCGTCAAGCCGCTTGATAGGGTCGCAGCGGTCTTACCCAATCGAGCAGAAACCCTCATCGCCATGTTAGCTACCGCATCCATTGGTGCGATTTGGTCGTCTTGTTCTCCTGATTTTGGCACAGAAGCTATTCTCGAGCGCTTCAAACAAATTAGCCCAACTGTTTTATTCATTGCTGACGGGCAACAGTATCATGGGAAAATCTTTGAAACAGGCCCTGAAAAAATAAACCACTTACAACAGCAACTGCCTTCTCTCAAGCACATGGTAGTGGTCCCTGTCCTCTCAAAAGCAGCCCGCCCCTTAAGTGAAGGCATCACCGCATGGCAGTCGTTTTTAATCCCCACACACACCTTTGATCCACCCGATTTTCCTTTTTCGCACCCCCTGCTGATTTTGTTTTCATCAGGCACCACAGGCAAACCCAAATGCATTCTGCATGGCGCTGGCAATACACTGATTCAACACTTAAAAGAATTAGGATTACATAGCAATTTATCAGCAGAAGACAAACTCTTTTTTTACACCACCTGTGGGTGGATGATGTGGAATTGGATGGTTTCAGGGCTTGCACTACAACTCACTCTCGTTCTTTATGATGGCGCCCCGCTTTATCCGAATGCCATGCGATTATTCGAAATCATCGAGCAAGAAAAAGTAACTGCCTTTGGAACCAGTGCAAAATACCTAGCCGCTATTGAAAAAACCCCGTATAAACCAGGCAAAAAATACGATATCTCTCAGCTAAAACTTATCCTCTCGACAGGTTCGCCGCTGCTTGCCCCACAATATGATTTTGTCTACGAAAGCATTCATCCTAACTTACAACTGAGCTCAATTTCTGGCGGCACAGATATTGTCTCTTGTTTTGCGTTAGGCAACCCCATGCTCCCGGTGTATCGCGGAGAAATTCAATGTATTGGACTCGGCATGGATGTACAGGTATTTGACCCACAAGGCTCTCCTGTATTAGGCCAAAAAGGCGAACTGGTTTGCGCGTCGCCCTTTCCTTCCATGCCCCTTGGGTTTTGGCAAGATGAAGATAATCGTGCTTACCAGCATGCCTATTTTGAGCGCTTTCCCCACATTTGGGCGCATGGTGATTTTGCCGAGCTCACACAGCATCAAGGCCTTATCATCCATGGCCGCTCTGACGCGACCTTAAATAGAGGTGGCGTCAGAATTGGCACTGCTGAAATTTATCATGAAATCGACAGCATCCCTGAAGTGCTCGAAAGTGTCGTCATTGGGCAAACGTGGCAAGATGACGTCCGGGTTATTTTGTTTTTAAAACTTAAATCCAGCTTGAAATTGAACGATGCATTGAAAAAGACGATCTGTCAGCGCTTAAGACAAAACGCCTCGCCGAGGCATGTTCCTGATTTAATTGTTGAAGTCCCCGATATTCCGAAAACGTTTAACGGCAAGATCGTCGAATTGGCGATTCGCCAAACCATTCTGGGGGAATCCGTACAAAACTTACATGCAATTGCCAACCCCGAAGCCTTGGATTACTTTAAAAATCTGCCAGAGTTAGTTGAATAGTCTGCTGATCGGAGTATTAGATCATTGTAGGGTGGACAAAGGAGCCCACGATGAACTTTCCGGTTACTGCAAGCCCGCGGGCGACGTGCCCACCGGTGGCTCTTCGCTACCGGTGGGCACGTCGCCCAAAAGCCCACATTAACGAGAAGGCTTATCGCAGGGCTCCTTTGCCCACCCTACAGCAACCCTACCACTATCCTACAGCTGAGAAGATAACACGGACTGATCAGGCGCATCTTGATTAGCAGCAGGCAGAAAAAAAGCACCCCCTCGCCTGATAAGGTTAATCAGCACCTTTCCGTCTTCTTGTAAACTAACCGACCCCCTTTGGATCATACAACCCAGGCTCAAAAGCAAACCAACGCCACCGACCAGTAATCGCGGAGAGCCCATCAAAACATGCAAGAACAACCCCCTTTGTTGCTCGAGGGCCGGTTCCTCAATTAACGCAGGAGTAGCCTGTTGTGATAAAACACTTAACTTGATAGCAACATGCTCATCATCCTCCTCTAACTCCTCGAGATGAAACGTTTGTAAATACGTTGCAGTCGGACATGGTGCAATTTGCAATTGTGCTCTTAGTGGTGCTAACTGATACTTTGAAACAAGACACAGCGCCTCCTTGCCTAGTGATCGCTCAAAAATAATACGCATATGTCGAAGTGGATTGGTTACCATAAATTGTTTACTTGGGTCAGCCTCTGAGATAAATTGAGCCGCTGAACCATGTAAACGCATCGCTAAATGAGGATGATAAGGATTACCTTTTAATGCATAACAAAGGCTGCGTTGAATCCCTAAGTGAACGGTATAATCTAAATCAGGGGCAGATAACACCCCAACCATCATTTCTATATCTGCCGCATCGCGTTTAAAAGAAAACGTGTTTTGCGGTTTTTTACATGAAAAACAAGCTAAATAACAACTATGTTCATCTGTGTAATATCCCTCAACATTTCTTTTAAATTGTTCAAAAATATGCAGTAAAGCCCTCATTCCGCCCGTTGAATACTTTTCTGATGTTGTCTGTGGATTTGAATCTATTAAGGCATTTAAATGCTCAATTGAACATCCTAACACATTCGCAAGATCAGCCTCATTATTAAAATCAAACGTAGCTGCTTTGACTAGTTTTTCTAACTCCGGGTATGTTGCAAGCGTGATGGGATACATACAGAAATAGAGGTTTTCGTCTAACTTATCACCGTGTTTAGGCATGATGGATCCATTTGTTCAATAAAAAATCAAAACTATACATTATGTATAAAATAATTGCAACTGAGGAATCCGAGCCGCGACCGTCAGGGAGCGGAAGTTTTAAAATTTCCGCTCCCTAACGGTCGCGGCTCGGATATTAACGCACTATATTAGTGCGCCAATTGACTAAAGTGACTAACTTCTGTGTAGTTGATTAATTATTTACCTTAATTTAAGAGCGTCACTATGCCAGGGCCCATCAGCACTATCTCAGATTGCCAAGTATTGCTTTATCCAAGTAAAGTTTATTAAAACGATTATTTTGAATGGAGGTAAGGCAGTTGTTACCTACCAATCGAGGGCTTCGTCTCCTTACAACTTGATGATCGAAGAAGAAGAGGAGCAATTAGAGCCGATAAAGTATGAAGTCAGTAGTCAGACAGATATGCCACCCCAGTCACCATTAATGGCTAACCTTTTGCTCGCAGCTCATCCTACTCAGTTGTCCAAGTATAGTATGCTGCTCTTACTGGTAGGTCTCACCACAGTGACCGTGCTGATGACAAATGCCTCTCAAGTCGCACTCATGGCGATGAGCTTTTTTTCTCCGGGTTCGTCTTGTTTGCCTGCGGCGACAGATCCAGGGTATCAAGCAGGTGGATTACATAACCCTACTTAGGCGGCACAATACTCACGTCAGAATTACCCTGCGGCGTTGGTAAAATATAATATTGACTAACCGATTGCTTAGCCAAGGGTGGTGGCACCTGAATCAAGGGGCCATTGTTGCTTTTTAAATATTCAGTTTCAGCGTTGCTCGCGAAAGGTGAGCAGGCGCTGAGGAACAGACAACAGCTTAAACAAAACATAAAACGGTTCATGATAAGTCCTAATGCATTAAAGCAAGTTTTTCTAAAATAATTTCTAATTTTTCTTGGTTGCGCGGAGTGAGTTGCGTCAATGGCAAGCGTAATTCGGGTTGAATGCGTCCCATTCTAGAGAGCACCCATTTCACGGGGATGGGGTTTGATTCACAAAATAACGCTTGATGTAAAGGCAGTAATGCCGCCTGCAATGCACGTGTTTCTTTTTCATTGTGATCAAGACCCATATCAACCAACCTGGCCATCAGTTTTGGGGCCACATTGGCCGTGACCGAAATAATCCCATGCGCGCCTGCCAACACCCATTCTGCACCTGTTATATCATCACCACTAAAAATGGTGAGCTTGCCTTCTGTTAATTCGCGAATGGCATGAAAGCGCTCTAATTGTCCTGTTGCTTCTTTGATGCCAACAATATTAGAAATCGCGGCAAGTCTCGCCACGGTCTCAGGCAGTATATCACTTGCCGTTCTAGAGGGCACATTGTAAAGAATAATAGGGAGCCCGACGGCTTGTGCGATATGCGAATAATGTAAATAAAGCCCCTCTTGTGTCGGCTTAATATAAGCAGGGGTCATGATGAGTGCAGCGTGGGCGCCCAATTCCATGGCTTCACGCGTCAAAGCAATACAGTCTGCTGTCGCATTACAAGCTGTTCCTGCAATCACCGGAACCCGCCCTTTCGCTGCCTTTATGACTGTTTTAATCACTTCTATTTTTTCTGAATGTGATAAGGTGCCAGATTCACCGGTTGTCCCTGCCGCAACAAGGCCGTGCGTTCCTTCGGAAATGTGAAACTCCACCAGCTCACACAGCGCAGGAACATCAATTTTATCTTGTTTGAAAGGGGTGACCAGTGCGACCAAACTGCCTTTAAACATTGTTGCTCCTTACCTTTATAGACATAAAATTTTACGTAAGCCATCATCCAGTGAATTTAAATCTTTTTCTGTGAGTTCGCCAGCACTATTTTTTAATCTACCTTTATCAACTGTTCGAATTTGATCGCAGACTGCCGTAACTTGTTTTCCTAGACATGAAACTGAAATCGTAATAGGAGGTCTCGCTTTTGCGCAAGTAGACAAAGGCACAACCACCACCGTATGTCGAGCTTGATTGATGGGCGTTGCCCCCACTAAAACGCAAGGACGTAATTTATTTATTTCTGAGCCTTCTGTCGGATCAAGATTAACCCAATAGATATCACCTCGATTCATCTTCTAGTCCATCTTGAAGTGTCACATCCCACGCTTGCATGTCTTCATTTAAAGCATGATCTTTTTCAACTGCTGCGGCGCAATCATAAAGCGCTTTTTCACGCCTTTCTATTTCTTTTTCAATGAGATGAACAATAACGCCACTACGTTGTCGTTGTGGAATAGCTGATCTCATTCGAGATGCAATTTTATCTGGTATAGATATCAGAACTTTACTCATCAGACGCCTCGCTTAGATATACTATATAATAGTAACTCCTGTTGTGGATAAGTTTGTTTTATTAGCACTCACAACGAACAAACGTCATCCTGAACGCAGTGAAGGACCTCCTGAATTTGGCTAGATCTTTGTCAAATTGAGATCCTTCGCTACGCTCAGGATGACGTACCTGGGTAGTTATATATAATATAGTATATCTTATATGTAAACACAATACTAAGCCTCATCGTTCACGGCTGTTGTTGCTGTGATTTTTCCTAAATTTAATTCCATTTTTTCCTAAATGGAATTATGATTCACATCATGATAAATTGAATACCACTTGAGCCGCTTATTATGCCACCTCCCCCTTCAACGCACGATCTAATACCCGTTCACTGCACGATCAGCTCAAATAAAAACCTTGCGGATCTGGCTGTTCCATACGGCAACTCCGTCCAGAAGCTGCTCGATCGCAATCAACTGCTGCTCAAAGCAGTCATGATGCATAATGGCCTATCTGGCGAGTACGCAATCGATGAAAACATGGTCGACGAGTATTTTGCTCAAGAAAACGCAATCTCACCCAGCGATCTTTACGTTTTTGATATCGAGGAATTATACAGTACAAATAACACGCTCGAACCCAAACGTAGTCAACCAAGACCCGTTATCCCTGTAAACAATGCTACGCACGAAACGCCTACAGATCCTCAATTAATAAAACATATTCAACTCATCACCGTATATGTACACGCCAAGCAACGTCAAAAATTAGAAAACCTAGGCAATCACACCAAAGATTATTATGTGAACCTGATAAAAGAACACCTCACAGGACTTCCTAAAGGTTACCCTGCCATATTGGATGATGCTTATATATGCGCCATTCAATTAACAAGAATACAACATGCACAGGCAAAACCTCTTCTTTTTGCTCGAGAGTTTCAAAACCATTATTTAACCCAACTGAAGCGCAAGATGCCTGAGCATCCCAACCTTACCCCTTTTCCTTTTAATCCCTACCCACTTGTCGCAAACTATACCATAGGCAGTTTACTTGATTTTTATCAGATTCCTTTAAACGCACTGCTAATGATCAATGAAGAATCACTGGAGAGTCTTTTATTGCAGAATGGTGTTTTGCAGTCACAAATTCGCAAAACCATGGCTTTGCCAGACACCCTTCGACAGATCACGCTGCGCCATACGTCTAGTGAAAGTGCGCTTGTCGCAAATAGTCTATTTCTACCGGTGCGACACCCCACTTCACAGGGGCATCCATCACCGCCCAGACCAAACTGAGTAGCCCACAATGTGGCAAACCATGTTTGGTCGAAACATCTACACGTCTCCCTCCGGATATCGCGTCTATCAGAATATCGCTTATCGCTGGTTGAGTTTTGGTGGGAATATCATTCAAACACGTATTAACCGCCACCATCCTGAACGCGGCGGGTTATGCTATATCAACGCCGTAACACAGTTTATCTTGGCAACGCCTGGTGAGTGTTGTTTATTGGGGCTAGGCGGCGCAGGCATTGCACATGCCTTGTTTCCGGCATTGGGGCAATCGACCCTAACAGCAGTTGAGGCGAGCTCTGAAGTTATTGATATTGCAACCCGCTATTTCTATGTGGAGCGTCTTCAAACGTTAACGATTATTGGCCAACGCGCAGAAACATTTGTGCAATCCCCGCCAAGCCAATACAGATCGCTATTGGTTGATTTACATGATGGCATAGATTTTCCTAAAGACTGTTTAGCCCCCTCATTTTGGCAACATTGCCGCAACCTACTCTGCCCTGACGGGATGATGGTCGTTAATATTCTCAATGCTAAAAAGAGCTTGCCGTTATTTAAAACCATTCAGTCTATCTTTAAGGGTTGTACGCTGGTTATCCCTATAGCCAACAGCAATAATACCTTGATTATTGCTTATCCTACAGTCATGGCCAGACCCCATGAACATTTATTATCGCGCAAAGTATGGAATGAACATTGGGGATGGGTGGGGGAAATGAACTTCTGATTTGACAAAATACCCATATGACTTTACTTTAGAAAAAGTTGAACGGAACTCTCGACCTTAAATAAGGAAGCCTTATGCTAAAACGATGTTTACTACGGACTATATTTCTATCATTGGGTGTATGCTGTCATCCCATCGCAATGGCAAATAGTGCGCATATTCAAGGCATCGGCGGGGTGCCGACAGCACAACACTTGCAGCTTGTTTAACAAGCGGAATTTCATTTAAGGCTTCTAAGGCAGATTTAGCATAACCCGTCACTATTTTTCCAGCTCTAGATTTTCCGGAAATTTTGTCAGTCACGGACGAAGATGTTTCGAGTTCTTTAAATATCGATTTAAAATCGACATCACCACTCTCGTTTTTGGATTTTATTTGATCATATAATTGTTCTGGGGATGGTTGCTGAGGATCCTCCGTCATTTTTTTAGCATCAGTCATGTTATTAATCCGACCTTCCGCAACAGTTTCCAATAAACTCGGATTAAGTTGCCCATTTTCAAACCAGGCACACGTCATCCCGAGCGCCAGCGAGGGATCTCCTCCAACAAGCACTGTGCCAATTTATGGGGGGGATCCTTCGCCGGCGCT
>JAPLRL010000020.1 GCA_026399205.1 Gammaproteobacteria bacterium | reverse complement strand
TCTTTACCACATTGTCCAAATAAAGTTCCATCGAAAGCTTCCCCATAAAAATGTCCCTTTTTTATGTTCGGTAACATTATTTATGATGCAACGAATCAAAAAATTCCTGCTTTGGGTAACATTCTTTATGATGCAACTCGTACAAGCTCTAAGTCGTGGTAAATTAAAACAAATAGTCTATAATTTAATTAAACTGATTAATTAAAGGCTGTAACATGAAACCCAATCACACGCCCTTCATTGCCTTCCTATGGCTCCTGCTGATTGTTGGCATATTCTACACAGAGTTGGCTTTTGGCTCGACAGTCCAACTCGCGAGTAACGGTACGTTTGTGTTTAATCCGCGCACCCACCAGTATTACGCGATTAACCCAAATGGCACGGTTGTGAAACAAGGGCGTGCTTCAGGTGGGCGAAGCTATTGCCCAGATATCCGCCGCTCTTGTCGAACGCCATCTGGTGTTTATCATGTCATGTCTAAAGGCGGCTCAAGTTGCCGTTCTTCGCGCTACCCTGTCGGGCACGGTGGGGCGCCCATGCCTTACTGTATGTTTTTCAGTAAATATTACGCCGTGCATGGATCTTATGATGTCCCCAATTACAACGCAAGTCATGGTTGTATTCGAGTTCGACCTAGTGAAGCTTATTGGCTGAACCGCAATTTCATCAGGGTTGGTACGAAAGTCGTTGTGAAACCTTATTAAAAGTTTGACTTAATACATGATTGCATACAAAAATAATGGGCATTAAATCATATCTAGGCTTTAAGTTGCAATACGCAATTATGCTAGTTATAATTAGTTACAATACATTATTTTAATGGTTATAATAAATGGATGGTACCCAAGCTGAAACCATGAGACGCTATATTGTAGAAAATATTACGCTTCATCCTGTTGATATAGTTGCAATTACAGTTCAGAAATTTAATGTCACAAGAACAACAGTACATCGCCATCTCAACCATTTGTTAAAGCAAGGGAAAATTATTAAGTCTGGGACCACGCGCAACATTAAATATGCACTGAAAACATCATTAGATCGTCGTTTATCTTATGTAATCCAAGGGAATTTATCCGAATTTGATGTTCTACAACATGATTTTAGAGATATTTTCAAACGATTTTCAGAAAACATTGATGATGTGTGCGTTTATGGTTTTACTGAAATCGTTAATAATGCGATTGAGCATTCAAAAGGAACAGAAATAAATGTAAGTACATGGTATATAAATGAGCAGCTATTTATTTCTATACAAGATAATGGCATTGGTGTATTTAAAAGCATTCATGATTATTTTAAGCTTTCTGACCCACGCGAATCGGTGTTTCAATTAACGAAAGGTAAAATGACAACTGATCCCACAAATCATACAGGAGAAGGTATTTTTTTTACATCTAGGGCTTTTGATCATTTTGAAATTTATGCCAATAACTTACATTACTTTCGAAATAACATAGAGCAAGACTGGGCTCTTGAGACAATCGATACCCATAAAATAGGTTCAACTATTTGTATGTCCATTAAAAATAATGCCTTGATTAATTTGGTGGAATTATTTAAGCAATATCAAGATCCAGAAAGTTTAGCTTTTAACCGTACCGATATTATTGTGGAGTTATCTCGATTCGGTAATGAGCCCTTTATTTCACGTTCTCAAGCTAAACGGGTCATTTTAGGATTAGATAATTTTCAACAAATTACGCTTGATTTTTCTGGTGTTCGCCTTGTTGGGCAAGGGTTCGTCGATGAGGTCTTCCGTGTATTTAAACTGTCTCACCCGACCATTACCATTAATTATATTCATGCTAATAATGATGTAACCTTTATGATTAAGCGCGGACTGGCTACTACGGGTTCAATATAATGGTTCCCCGCCTTCGCGGGGATGACCTATTAAAGTAGGGATGACACATCAAACTGATTCCCGAATCACCCACACCCGCTGATGTCCTGCAACCCCCTCGCCCAACTGTGACGGGCCATCCATCACCAATACCGCAGGGAGTCCTGAATAACTATCACCCGCCTGCTGCGTAGAAACAGCCAGAGCAAAAGGATGTTGCTTCACGACGGTTTGTAGTGCTCGATACACTCGGGTTGGATCTGCTTGGTCGTCCAATACCAAAAGCTCATTCGGGCGATAGACGACACCCACCGCTTGGTCGCCTAAGGCCATTTTGACTGCACTTTCTAGACCGCGCCATCTTGCTTGGTGCAGTCTTTGGGTTTGCGATTGTGTGAGATGTTGTTGAAAACTTAAGCGTTGATGTGCCTTGAAAAAAGTAGCCCACGACAAATTGCCTGGCTGCTGCTTAAGAAAATAGCCGCAGAGTGCATCAATTAGCGTCCTGCCAGAAACGCGCGGGTTTATTTTGGGGCGTCGATTTGAATACACCGAAAACGCTAAAGTATGGCCATTCTCTGTGTACATATAGCCCGATAAGCTACTCACCCCAGTCATGGTGCCGGTTTTGGCGCGCACAAAATCTTGTTCTGTTGGGGCTTTTAAGCGTGTGGCCAGTGTCCCATCGCGCCCTGATACGGGAAGTGCTGCGATATATTCATAGGTCAGCGGAAATTTATTATATAAAAACTGTAATAACGCGGTGGTTTGTTTCGGTGTGACCCTATCGTCGCGCGATAAGCCCGAGCCATCGACTAACGCAGCCTGGCTAAAATCAATGCCGGTTTGTTCTTGTAAAAAGGCTTTGACAACGAGTTGTGCCTCTTGCCAATTCACCGCAGTGCCATGTAAGACTGCTGCTGCATGTAAAAACAAGCTATCTGCATATAAATTATCAGAGGGTTTTAAAGTATCCGATAGCAATTGTGCAACAGGCTTAGATTGCTCGGTTCCTAACAAAAGTGAGCCCGGAGGGGTTGAGCCCAAAACCACTTGACCGTCTAACACAATATGTAACGATGCCAATTGTTTTTTAAGAATACCTTGTAAATATAGTAACGGATTTTGAATGGCTAACCCTTGTTGCAACGCCCATTGTCCTTTCCCAATACACCCTTGTGCCAGCAAGCGATGTTGGCTATCTAACACCAAGCCAACCCCACAACCTTTCGGAGACGCCTTCGTCACCACTTGATTCACCACATGCACCGTGCCACTCGGATCAGCAACCTCAATCACGGCAGGTGAATCGATTTTATCGCCAGGATTCACCGTCACTTGTAAGCGATTAGCATCCACCATCACAGGCCCTAAGGGTGCACCATAACTATAAGCCAAATCTTTGTGGACCCACCCAGGTGCTGCAGGTGTCACCACCGCATGCGTGCTATCAATCACGATATTGCCTTGAATATGCCTAATCTGCCAATAACTCAAGCTATGAAGCAGGTGCTGTAACCGTTGGTGACTAAACGAAGGATCACCTGATAAATACAAATATAACGAGCCGTCTAATACACCTTGTTGTAAACGTTTGGCATTCGTACTCAGGCGATTGGTAAAGTGATAATCAGGTCCCAGCGCCATCAATGCGGCCGCATCTGAAAACAGTTTCATATTGCTGGCGGGTATAAATCTATCGGCGTCATGCCGTTGATATAACGCAGCGCCGGTTGTTAAATCGACCACGCTGACACCGACATAGGCATTGGGATCGAGTTTATTTAATAAGGCATCTGCGCCTTTTTGAAAATTTGCACAGGCTATTGAGGAACATAGCGATAAACCTATTAATAACATCCTTTTTTTTATCATCACAATTTTGTCCTTTTGTAAATCTAACGTATCTTTAAAGTTTACCTCGATCCGTCCCCTCTCCCGCGCAAGAAACCTAGATAAAGCGCCGAGCCTGGACGCGGGGGAGGGTTAGGGAGGGGGTTCAATTTTACCCCCTCCCCAGCCCTCCCCCGCGTTCAACATCGAAGCCAAATAACAGCCCGGAGCGCGGGAGAGGGGGTATATTGTGCTATCTTCAAATTCCAGTTTTATCTATCACCGCATAAAAAAACCCATCACCCTCAGCTTCTCCAGGTAGCACTTGCCAACCATATCGTGTTTTTCTTCCCCAGGGTAGTGTCATCGGTTGTGTAACCGCGTCCAGCGTACCTTCCAAAAACGCCCCCACTTGCGCATCATTCTCTTGCTTCAACACCGAGCATGTCACATACACTAGCCTGCCACCAGGCTTTAATAATGGCCATAACGATTGCAGTAATTGCCCTTGTAACTCACTGATCACCTTGACCTCATGAGGGGTGCGTCTCACCTGAACATCAGGATGTCGGCGGATCACGCCGGTTGCCGAGCAAGGAGCGTCCAATAAAATTCTATCAAAGGGAACGCCATCCCACCAGCTATCGGGTTGTGTGGCATCCCCCACCAGCACTTGAGCAGTCAACTGCAATCGCGCTAAGTTATCGTGAATCCGACTCGAACGCTCAGCATCTTTTTCGACCGCTACACAGGCCTGTAACGAGGGCATGGCTTCTAACAAGTGACAGGTTTTTCCCCCGGGGGCAGCGCAGGCATCCAAGACGCGTAATTCTGGGGTTAATGCCAACAGCTGTAATGCCAATTGTGCAGCCGCGTCTTGCACAGAAACCCAACCTTGCAAAAAGCCAGGTAGGCTGTCTACAGCACAGGCTTTTTCTAAAATAATTGCGCTTGCAAGCAAAGGATGTGGCGTAGCCTGCATGCCTAACTCAGTCAATTGGGATAAATAATCTTCGCGTGATATTTTCTGCGCGTTAACCCTTAAGATCATCGGCGCTTGCTGCAAATTCGCTTGCACTACGTGTTGCCAATCGGTTGGCCAATCTAATCGCAATTGTTTTTCTAGCCAAGCAGGCGCTGAACCTTTAGCGAGTTCAAGCTGAAAATGATCGCAACCTTTATCCCTTTCACGACCCAACTGGCGTAATACGCCATTCACAAACCCTTTTGCATACACAAAATGAGTTTTTTCCAACACCCCCACGGTTTCTTTAACCACCGCATAATCAGGTTTATTTAACACACATAACTGATAGGCCCCCATCAACAAGGCCACCCAAACTTCATTGTCTTTAGGTTTTTTTTTCACATAATGAGCGAGTAAGCGCTCTAATACCTGATGATAACGGCTGACGCCAAAACACAATTCTTTGGTAAACGCGCTATCTTGGGGCGTGAATAAGTGAGATAAAGCGCGCTGTTGATTCAGCATCATACATAAATAGTGATGTGCTTGGCGCCTAGCATCTGGTAACGGCGTCATGATCCTAAGCACTGCCCAACAGTCAACGCGCCAGATCGTGCATGTAACCAGTCTGCAACGTGCAATACTTTGCCTCCAGGAAATTGTAGTTGCTTGATTCTGATGGCACCGTGACCTGCTGCAACTAATATGCCCTGTTTATTTAGTGCGATGATTTCTCCGGGAGATCCCTCGCTTCGCTCGGGATGACGTAGCGTATTGTCAATCTCTGCTGCAAACACCCGAATACGCAACTCCCCTACCGATGTATAGGCAACTGGCCAAGGTTGATACGCGCGAATGAGGCGATCGATGTGCTCTGCGGACTGAGTCCAGTCAATGCAGGCATCTTCTTTTTGAATTTTTTTCGCATAACTCACATTGTCTTGGGGTTGAGGTGTAGCTACTACTTCCCCGGTTGCGAGTCTATCAAGCACGGATAATAACGGCGCAACCCCTAGTTGCGATAATTTATCGTGCAACGATCCGGCTGTATCTGTTGTTTCAATCGGCGTCACAGCCGTGGCTAACATCGGGCCGGTATCCATGCCCACATCCAGTTGCATAATGGTGACCCCAGTCTCATCATCGGCGTTTAAAATCGCACTTTGAATGGGTGAAGCACCTCGCCATGCAGGCAATAACGATGCATGCACATTGATGCAACCCAAACGCGGAATCGACAACACGGATTGTGGCAAAATCAAGCCATAAGCGATCACCACCATGAGATCAGGTGCGAGTTCACTTAATTGAGCAACAACAGCAGGATCACGAAAATTCAGCGGTTGATACACGGGTAGATGATGCGCTTGGGCTTTAAGTTTTATAGGAGAAGGTTGTAGAACTTGTCCACGACCCGAGGGACGATCCGGCTGAGTATAAACCGCAAGAACGTGGTGTTGCGACGTTAATAAAGCGTCCAGCGCTGGCAAGCCAAATTCAGGGGTTCCTGCGAAAACAATGTTGAGCCCGGTTGATTTCACGCGCGTTGGCTACGTTTAAATTTGTCATATTTACGGCGCAGCATGGCTCGCTTTAGAGGAGACAGCAAATCAATAAATAAATGACCATTTAAGTGATCAATTTCATGCTGAAAACATTCCCCTAACAAGCCATCTGCGGTTTTTTCAAAAGGCTTGCCGGTTCGATCGATCGCCCGAATCGTCACTGAAGCTGCGCGCGTAACCGTTGCATACACCCCAGGCACAGATAAACATCCTTCTTGATATTGCTCTGTGCCATCGGTCGCCACAACCTCTGGGTTAATCAACACAAACTGCTCGCTCTTATCACCTATCACGTCGACCACAGCCAAATTTAAGCTGAGCCCGATTTGTGGCGCTGCTAAACCAACACCTTTTGCGTGATACATGGTTTCAAACATATCATCAATGAGGGTTTGTAATGCCGCATCAAACGTCACCACAGGGTCCGTTTTTTTAAACAACACCGGATCAGGTAAGCAAACAACAGGATAAATCATAGCAAGACCTTTAAATCAAACGCTAAAAGCTGATATTATATCAAATCACGGCATTGAAAAAAAGTAATAACTTTCCACGTCATCCTGAGCGAAGCGAAGGATCTCCACCAGAGAGCAGGAGATCCCTCACTTCGTTCGGGATGACGTCGCGGACGTAAAAAACAATGAACAATAAACCCTATTTAATTGCATTAAACCAGATCCCTGGTATGGGGCCCAGAACCATCTTGCGATTGCTTCAACACTGGCCCTCACTGAAAGACTGCTTCGCACTGTCTTACACCCAATTGTTACACCTGAAGCTGCCACCAGCCCTTGCTTATGCCATTCATCATGTCAATTGGTCTGATGTTGAAACGCTCATGCAGTTTGAACAGCACCCTAACCACCATCTGCTCACGTGGGCTGATCCTGGCTACCCAAGTCTGCTCAAAGAAATTGCCGATCCCCCGCCTGTTTTATACGCCATCGGTGATTTAAGTTGCCTACAGTTCCCTTTACTGGCCATGGTCGGGAGCCGGCGTCCCTCTCACAATGGCAAAGCAACAGCTTATAAATGGGCTACAGATCTGGCACAACACCCCCTAACGATCGTCAGCGGATTAGCCGCAGGCATTGATACGGCTGTTCACCAAGGATGTGTAGATGTTTCCGGAAAAACCATCGCGGTTTTTGGGACTGGTGTCGATGTAATTTATCCTGCCAATCAGCGCACTTTAGCGGAAAAAATCACTCAAAACGGCTTAATATTAAGTGAATTTCCATTAAAAACCACCGCAAAAGCTGGACATTTTCCACGCAGAAATCGTATAATAAGCGGTTTATCGCTGGCAACGTTAGTGATGGAAGCCACCTTAAAAAGTGGATCGCTCATCACTGCGCGCTTGGCTATTGAGCAAAACCGTGATGTGCTCACCTTACCTGGTTCGATTCATCTCCCCCAGGCACAAGGGTGTCATCACTTGCTCAAACAAGGCGCGACATTGGTCACGAGCTGCCAAGACGTCCTTGAGGCGCTGGGTTTGGCGCCTCAGCTAGATCCCGCGGACAAGCCGCGGGATCTAGGCATTAGTACAGGCGGTCAGCGGGACGTCGGTGTAGGAGCGGTAAAAGACGCCTTACTCAATTGTGTCGATTATGACTTAACCCCTATCGACACGATTGTTCAACGAAGCGGCTTGCAACTCAATCACGTTGCAAGCCGCCTAGCGGGACTAGAAATTGAAGGGGCCATTTTGAGAATGACGGGCGGCTACATACGGGTGCCCAGCACCCATTAAGATAAGGATAGTTGATGAAAGATACGCTACTTGAAAAACTGATGCAGCTATTTGATAAACAGCTCTCAAAAAACGACGATCATTCATCCACCGAACAGCTGGAAGACGACAATTGGGGGAAGCTCTCCCATATTGAAAATAATACCTGTTTTCTGCGCGCGTCTTACCTTAACTCCAAGCGCGTGTTTAATACCGAAGAAAAATTAAAATTCACTAAAAAAAGCTTTCAATTTTTAGAGCACCTCATTCAGCTTGAAATCATTGGAGAGCGCACCCTAGAGCTGATTATTAATCAATTGCTGTTTTCAGAATCTGATTTCGTGTCTCTAGAAGAAACCAAATGGGTGATTCATCGAACCCTAGAAGACAGCTTAACTAAAAATCAACTGCTTTTTTTTAGTTCTATTCTTTATAGTAAAGAAGCGCGGATGACTGTGCATTGATGTCAGGTAACACCCTTAATATTTTTTTACACTCAGATACCCCCTCTCCCGCGCTAGAAGTTTAAACAGTATGTTGATGTCTTTCGCGGGGGAGGGTTGGGGAGGGGGTTAAGCAACACTGTTGAAAACCCCCTCCCTAACCCTCCCCCGCGTTCAACATAGAGGTCTTAAGAGGGTTTCGTGCGCGGGAGAGGGGACTAATCGGAGTGTAAAGACCTTGCCTAGCAGTCGCGGTTACATATGGATCTGTTGACATCTGCACATAACGACGTTATAAGAAACGTTTGTCTTCAATCACGGTGTTTCATCACCCATGAGTAACTGTCTTGTTGTTGTAGAGTCTCCTGCCAAAGCGAAAACCATTGAGAAATACCTTGGTGCTGGCTACCATGTTGTCGCATCCTATGGGCATCTTCGCGATTTACCCGCGCGCAAAGGGTCGGTCGATCCGACGAATCATTTTCATATGACCTATGCGCCCATTGAAAAAAACAGTAAACACATTACGAATATTGCAAAATTACTCAAAACCGCAGATACCCTCTTCTTGGCAACTGACCCTGATAGAGAGGGCGAAGCTATTTCTTGGCATATTTTAGAGCTGATGAAAGAGAAAAAATTACTTAAAAATAAAACTGTACAACGTATTTTTTTCAATGAAATCACCAAAGATGCAGTTCAATATGCGATTAAACACCCGCGCGATATTTCCATGGACTTGGTCAACGCACAACAAGCAAGACGTGCACTCGATTATTTGGTGGGCTTTAACTTATCGCCCCTGCTATGGAAAAAAATAAAACCAGGGTTATCTGCAGGTCGCGTGCAAAGCCCCGCACTGCGCTTAATTGTTGAGCGTGAAGAAGAAATCGAGCAATTTAAATCTGAAGAATACTGGCGCATTACGGCTGCCTGCGAGCATAAAAACATAGCATTTGAAGCAAGACTCACCCACCTTGACGGCGAGAAACTCCAGCAATTTAGTCTCAATGAAGCTGAGAAAACCCATCAGGCCTGTCAAGCGATAGAAGCTCATACCGGCGGAAAACTTACCGTTAAACATATTGAGAAAAAAGAACGCTCACGCAAACCCGCAGCCCCTTTTATCACCTCAACAGTGCAACAAGAAGCCTCCAGAAAACTAGGGTTCACCGCCCGCAAAACCATGATGGTCGCCCAACAGCTCTATGAAGGTATTGAAATTGCTTCAGGCACTGCAGGTCTCATCACCTACATGCGTACCGATTCCGTGCATTTAGCCACTGAAGCCGTATCGCATATCCGTGATTACATTAAAGCCCAATTTGGTGATGCTTTCTGCCCTGAAGAACCTCGAACCTATCAAACAAAATCTAAAAATGCGCAAGAAGCGCACGAGGCCATCAGACCCACCTCAATTGAGATTAGTCCTGATCAACTCACCAAATACCTCACGCCAGATCAGCTTAAATTGTATACGCTCATCTGGAAGCGTACGGTTGCGAGCCAGATGACCAACGCCATTTTAGACACGGTCGCGGTTGATCTCAGCCAACATCCTTCGCATCAGTTCCGCGCGAATGGATCAACCATTCGTTTTAAAGGCTTTTTAAGCGTTTATGAAGAAGGCAAAGACGAACAACCTGAAGAAGACGGTAACACGACCTTACCTGAGTTTGAGCTCGAGCAATGCATACAACTGCATGCCATTACGCCTTCACAACATTTTACAGAGCCACCGCCGCGCTACTCAGAAGCAACGCTGGTGAAAGCCCTAGAAGAATTCGATATCGGCCGACCATCTACCTATGCAGCCATCATTCACACCTTGCAACAGCGTGAATATGTCACCATGGATAAAAAACGCTTCATCCCAACCGATATCGGCCGGATTGTGAACCGCTTTTTAACCCAACATTTTCAAAAATATGTCGATTATAAATTTACGGCGTCTCTAGAAGACACCCTCGATGCCGTCGCACGTGGTGAACAATCTTGGATCCCCGTTTTAGAAGCCTTTTGGTCTCCCTTCAACGAGCAAATTCAACATACCGAAGCCAATGTACAGCGCAAAGATGTGACCACCGAGGCCATAGAAGAAACCTGTCCGAAATGTAGTAAACCCCTCGTGATCCGTTTAGGTAAACGTGGGCGCTTCATCGGCTGCACCGGCTACCCTGAGTGTGATTTTACACAAAATTTAAATACCTCATCAGACGCGCCGCTAGAACCCACCGCACCTGAAATCATAGAAGGACGCACATGTCCTGCCTGTGAAGGTGCATTACACATTAAAAGCGGTCGATATGGGCGCTTTATTGGCTGCTCTAATTACCCGACCTGTAAGCATATCGAGCCTTTAGAAAAACCAACCGATACTGGGGTAACTTGCCCTGAGTGTCATGAAGCTGCCTTGTTACAACGGCGTTCACGACGCGGCAAATTCTTTTACTCTTGTAGCCGTTATCCTAAATGCAAATACGCCATTTGGTACCCGCCGGTTGAGCAGGCTTGTCCGCAATGCCACTGGCCAATCCTGATGCTCAAAGAAGGTAAACGCTTAGGTCGTCAGTTGGTCTGCCCACAAAAAAGTTGCGGGCATGCGATTGCAATGGAAGATGAAGTATAAAACAAACGCGAATCTCAACCTTTTACTCAATCTAACCGAGCCGCGACCGTTAGGGAGCGGAAATTTTATTAGAGAGCAGAACTTTTAAAACTTCCGCTCCCTAACGGTCGCGGCTCGGATTGCATCGAGTGAGAAGTTGAGAATGGCGCAAAACAAGCAAATCTAAAACTCTCAACTATACTTACCAATAAGAATCAACATTGGGATCCATCATGAGTGATAGCACCTCTCTTACTGGCCACCTGCTTGTTGCGATGCCTGGCATGCAAGATGAGAATTTTCATCAGAGTGTGATTTATATTTGTGAACACCAGCCCGCTGGTGCGGTGGGGCTTATCGTCAATCGACCCATGTCTTTTCCCCTGGCGCTGATCTTTGAACAACTTCATATTCAGCCAATTACCGCACAACTCTCACAACGCCCTTTGATGTTTGGGGGCCCGATTCAACCTGAGCGTGGGTTTGTCATTCATAAACAAACCGGTCCTTGGACCTCAAGTTTGAACTTGCTTGACGACGTGACAGTCACGACCTCCAGTGATATTATTCGTGCCATAGCCGCCGATGAAGGACCGCAAGATGTTCTGGTTGCGCTTGGATTTTCTGGTTGGGCAGAAACCCAATTAGATGAAGAATTGAAAAAAAATATTTGGTTGGTTTGTCCTTTTTCAAAAGAACTGCTGTATGAAGTCCCCTTTGAAAAACGCTGGCAATATGCAGGATCACTACTTGGCGTCAATATGAATTTACTTTCCTCAGACAGTGGCCACGCATAGTGAAGCAAGCAAGTGGTGTGGTCATCGGATTTGATTTTGGTTATAAGCGCATTGGCGTTGCCATTGGTCATCAGCTCACGCTACAAGCCCGCCCTTTGCCAACACTACAAGCCGTGCATGGCGAGCCTAATTGGAACGACGTTTCCTTCTTATTCAAAGCATGGCAACCTGATACGTTGATCGTCGGTTTACCCACTCACATCGATGGCAGTGAACAATATACCACGAAAGCCGCGCGCCACTTTTCAGACACCTTAAAAACAAAATATCAGTTGCCGGTATTTCTGGTAGATGAAAGGCTTACCACCGTTGACGCTAGATCCACGCTATTTTCCAAAGGTGGGTACAAAAAACTCAAACGCTCAGAGGTAGACAGCTTCGCTGCATGTGTTATTCTCGAACAATGGCTGCAGCACCCGACTCACCACCTTTCATAACCGCCATCAGAGGACGAGCCACAAAGGAGCATAAGTGCATTGAACACCACTGAACCCCGTCATCTAAGACAGCTCTTTGAAAATGCCGTCGACCAATACCCACACCACATCGCCTTAATTTGTGACAATAACACCCTCTCCTATCAAGAATTAGAGTCGCGTACCAATCAACTCGCGCACCACTTAATGAGCCTCGGCATCAACGAATCCCACAGCGTGGCGATTATGTTAGAGCGCTCATTAGATAGTTATATTTCTATTCTTGCGGTCCTCAAAACGGGTGCTGCTTACGTTCCCATTGAAGTCGACTATCCTGATGAGCGTATCAATTATATTTTAGCGGATATGCCTTTTCATTCGGTGATTACCTCTTCATCTCAAGTGAGTCGAACCCAAATCAAATTTCCTCATCTCATTGTGCTTGATCAAGTTCAGATGGATATCACTCAACACCCCACCCACCGGCCAGACCTCACCGCCATCGAAGATGAACAACTGTGTTATGTCATTTATACCTCAGGCTCAACAGGAAAGCCCAAAGGGGTTGAAATTGCGCATCGAAATATCTGCCACTATGTATCTGTTGCCAGTGTACTCTACAACATGTCTGCGAATGACCGAATCTATCAAGGGTTTTCGTTGGCATTTGATGCCTCATTAGAAGAGCTCTGGATGGCGTTTGCCAATGGGGGCACCTTAGTGGCTTGTAGTTCGAAAGATGTCCGCTCAGGTGTGGGGCTCATTGAGTTTCTAGCCACCCATAAAGTCACCGTATTTTCAACGGTTCCGACCCTGCTATCAACTCTGCACGGTGATCTCCCTGATTTAAGGCTTCTCATTTTAGGCGGAGAGGCATGTACCAGCAGTTTAATCAGTCGCTGGTTCAGAGACGACTTGCAAATCATCAACACCTATGGTCCTACCGAAGCCACGGTGATTGCAACCTATGCGGAATGCCATCCTGATAAACCCGTGACCATCGGTAAAGCGCTCCCAGGATATGAAGTATTAATTATCGATGAACAGTTAAAACGCGTCCCTGATGGACAACCAGGCGAGCTCTGTATTGCAGGTGTGGGGCTTGCTCGTGGCTATGTGAATCAACCTCATCTGACCACCTCAAAATTTATCCCCCACCCCACTCGCCCTGAGCAACGCTTATACCGCACTGGCGATTTGGCCACGTTTAATACCAATGGCGAGATTCAATTTTTAGGTCGCATTGATGACCAAATCAAACTACGTGGATTTAGAATAGAGCTCAATGAAATAGAAACCATCATGATGGAGCACGACACAATAGACCAAGCCGTGGTTGCTCTTCAAGAGCTCGGCCAACCCACGTTGGTTGCTTATTTACGCACCACTGATGCATTTAATTTACAAGGATTCAAGCAGTTTTTAAAAACACGGCTCCCCCATTACATGTTGCCGACTGTATTTGAGAAAGTGGAAACCTTCCCCTTATTAGCCAGCGGCAAAGTCAACCGCCAGGCCTTACCTAAACCCAAAAAAAGAGTGCAATCAACCCGTTATATTGCACCTAAAACAGCATTAGAGCGCAACATCGCCGCCATTTGGGAACAACATTTAAATCATCAACCGATCTCAATTGACGATGATTTTTTTTATGATTTAGGGGGCCATTCTTTATCTGCGGCTAAGATCGTTTCCCAGTTACGACTGGTGCCCGGCTTGCAACATATGTCGATGCTCGACTTATATCAAAACCCAACGATTAAACAATTAGCGCTAAAATTCAAAGCCATCACGCCTGATACGTCTGTAGATGACATGAAAAACAAAAAAAGCAGTATAACAACCTTAGCTTATTATACGTCCTGTGTTGGGCAATTTTTGGGTTGCTTACTACAATATGCACTCCAGGCATGGCAATTATTGGCTATTCTTCTTTGTTATCACTACGTGACTGCACATCCTTCTTTCTTTTTTTTGGACCATAAGCATTTGTTGGGCCAAGGCCCAACCTACTTGATTGTTTTGTCTTTGTTTATTGCTATCCCTATTCTTTCTATGTCGGTTGCCATTTGCGCTAAATGGATATTGGTCGGCCGAATAAAACCGGGTACTTACAAATTATGGGGATGGTTTTATATCCGTTGGTGGTTAGCTAACCGTCTGGCAAATAATATTTTCGCCCCAACACACCTGATTGGCACGCCATTACTCACCCTATACTACCGTTTACTCGGTGCTAAAATAGGTAAAAATTGTTATATCGGCACAGCAGATATCGCAACCCATGATCTCATCACCATTGGCGATGATAGTTCCATTGGATTAGATGCACGCTTATTAGGATATGTGATTGAAGATGGATGGTTGAAAATTGGCAGCATCACCATTGGCAGCAGGTGTTTTGTTGGTGCACGCAGTGTCGTCAGTATCAACACCACGATTCAAGATAACGCTCACCTAGACGACATGTCAATGCTGCCCATGAATAGCCATATTCCTAGCCACCAATTTTTTTCAGGATCCCCGGCAAGTGCAACCCATGCAGCACCCGAACATATCATCCATCAAACCAAGCGTACGCATCACGCAACACCGCTAAAAACGTTCTATTATGGTGTACTTCACTATCTTTGCTTGTTATTTACCCTCGTCGTATATTATGCCTGTTATTTACCTGCGCTGTTATTAATCACCTATTTTCATGAACAAACCCATTACTTACTCACTGTTTTTGTGGCAGCCCCATTGGGCGCGATCACGTTCTTGGGACTCTATTATCTGTCTATTGGCCTGTATAAAAAAATACTCTTAAATAAAATAAAGCCTGGCATTTACCCACTACAGAGCTTGTATTATTTACGTCAATGGACCCTTGTGAAACTGCTAGATACCATAGAAATCGATGTGATGGCAGACACCCTCTATTTTCCCCATTTTTTGCGTTTTTTAGGTGCAAAACTTGGCAAACGCGTTGAAATGGGCGAAACACCCCATCTGATCCCCGATTTAGTCACCATCCAAGATGAGGGGTTTACTGCCAGTGCCGTTGCTTTGGCTTGGCCGAGCGTCTACCACGGCTCGATTAAATATGCGCCCGTTCACATCGATAAACGCGGCTTTGTCGGTAACGATAGTATCCTGCCCCTAGGCGCACATATCGGCGCAGACAGTTTGCTTGGCTGTATGTCGATTACGCCACCAAACAATCAAGCTGCCAACGAACACTCCGCATGGCTCGGATCACCTGCCGTTTTTCTCCCCAAACGAGAAGAATTTGCAGGCTTTTCAGATGCCGAAAAATTCACCCCACCGCCTCACCTGATTTATATCAGGTCGCTGATTGAATTTGCCAGAATCATCATGCCAACCACATTTTTTTTAATTGCCCTATTTAATTTACTGTATGTATTCACCCTCTTCGTCGACCAGATCTCTTTAACCGCGCTCTTTCTGTTATTTCCCGTGGCTGATGTGGCAATCTCTATCGCCTTAATGACCACTGTTGTTATATTAAAAAAAGTTCTTCTTGGTAAGTTACAGCCCATCACAAAACCCATTTGGAACGGTTTTATCTGGAAAAATGATGTCTTCAAATATTTATATAGTTATTATATTCAGCCTAAATTCATTAATATCGTCCTCGGAACCCCCTTTGCTGCCTTCTTGTTTCGCCGTTTTGGTGCAACCATCGGTCAGCGCGTGTTTATTGATACCGGTGATTTTGGTGAGTTTGATTTAATTACCATTGGGGATAATGTCTGTATTAATCATCAAGTGGCCATTCAAACCCACCTCTATGAAGATCGTATTTTCAAAATGTCGACCATTGAGATTCAAAGCGGTTGTAATATCGGCGTGGGCTCGATTGTACTGTATAGTACCGTGATGGAAAAAAATTCAACACTAGGTGATTTTTCACTACTTATGAAGGGTGAGCATTTACCTGAAAACTCAAACTGGCAAGGCATTCCCGCCCAGCATATGCGGGCGCATGGGGATCACAATGGTTAAGAGGCATCACCATGACCAACGTCATCCCAACGACCAACGTCATCCCAACGACCAACGTCATCCCGAGCGCAGCGAGGGATCTCCTGCTACTGGATGGAGATCCCTCGCTGCGCTCGGGATGACGGCTGCCGCTAGGATGACGGGCGCCGCTAGGATGACGGGCGCGGCTAGGATGACGTTCAGACCCGAGATGTTATTCGTTTTTTTAATGTTCTGCATCCCTCTTGGCCCCACCCCCAAAAGCATCGGCATTGTGTTAGCACTCATTGCCACGTTTTTCCTTCCCCAATTTAAACATCATTTTAAACAGATGATATGGCATCCGCTCACCATCGCCATTCTTGTTTTCCTGATGATTACACTGCTGTCTTGCACTTGGAGTATTGCAAGCCCGACCCAACAACTGTCAATGTTTGAGAAATACATCAAGTTACTTTATCTACCTCTACTCGCCATCGGGTTTACAGATCCCAAAATAAGGCATTGGGCGATACATGCTTTTTTATTAGGCATGGGTATAACGTGTATTGTCGCAACACACCACTATTTTTTCCCACCCCGAGTGTTCGTCGAGGGGTTTGATCCCGATAAAGTTTTTTATAATCATATCATCACGGGTTATATGATGGCCTTTGCAACTTATGTGACCAGTTGCTTAGCGATTCGTTGTAAAGCTCCACTCCTAAAAGGGCTTTATATTTTAACGGCCATGATTTTTGCTATAGAAACCCTCGTGATTAATACCGGAAGAACCGGGTATATGATGTTCTTCATGTTATTTTCTTTGCTTTTCATGCAGCATTATTCAATAAAAAAAGTACGCTATGTCTTAATGACCATCGGCCTCGGGTTATTATTAGCTATTTTTCTATTTATGCCTGAATCGTTTGTTAATCGCATCCAGCTGATTACAAAAGACTTGCATCTTTATCAGCAGGGGATGCAAAACACCAGCTTAGGATTTCGGTTGCAGTTTCATGCGTATGCTAAAACCTTGTTTTTAGCACATCCTTTGATAGGACAAGGTCTAGGCGGATTTACAGCGCATTTTTTCTTAGATAACCCCATCCCAGAATGGACCTTTCCCATGCCTGATCCGCATAGTCAATATTGGTTGATTGCCAGCGAGTTAGGGCTGCTGGGCCTCATTAGTTTTGCTTCAATTTTTATCATCCTGCTGCGAATGAGCTTTCAATTACAGCACATGAAATTGATGATGCATGCTTTATTATTATCTTTGTTGATTGCAAACTTTTCCGATACACTATTGGTTAATTCAGGAATAGGTTATTTATTTATCAGTTTTGTAGGGTTATGCTTAGGCGAGTACCTGGAATTACTAGATTCAAATGACCAGTAGGTTGGGCCTTGGCCCAACAAAAGATCGCGTGTTGGGCCAAGGCCCAACCTACAGCTCACCCGCAAATCAATCATGTAGGACCATCCTCCAATGACACAACATTTAGGCCTACGTCTCCCTAATTGGTTAGGTGATGTCATCATGACGTTGCCCACGCTAGAGGCCCTCACACAAGCCGGATATACCTTTGAGCTCTTTGGAAAACCATGGATCAAAGACCTGTTTACTGCCTATGATTATCCAACGCACGCTCTTCCTAAACCCATGTTGAAAGCGCGACGCATGTATCAAACATCAAAGATTAAAACCTGCATTCTCTTTCCCCACGGTCTATCTAGCGCCGTACATCTTGTAGGAACAGGCATTAAAGCAATTGGGTATCGTGCGAATGGCCGATCACCTTTGTTATATCGCTCTTTAAAGAGAACAACAGGGTTACATGAAATCATGCATTTTTGGGAATTAGCGCAATTTGCGGTTGAACACCCCTTAGCAGAACCCCAAAATCCAAAGCTTCAGATTGCAAGCGTTTATCAACAAGAGGTCGATGCGCTATTAAAAAAGCAGGGCATTGAACCCCCTTTTATCGTGCTATGCCCCGGCGCCGTCGGCTTAAGTCCTGATAAAAAATCGAAAATCTGGCCTTTTTGGCACGATCTGGTGACCCATTTGGCTCAGCAAGGACAACAAGTGCTTGCATGCCCTGCACCTGCTGAAGTAGACGAATTTAAACGGCGTTTTCCCAAACACCTGCTGTTAATGCCCAATTTGAATATTCCGCAATACGCAGCACTCTTACAGCGCGCCACTCAAGTGATTGCCAACGACAGCGGCCCCATGCACCTTGCGGCCGCTGTCGGCGCCCCTGTTTTAGGTCTTTTTGGTCAAACCGACCCACAACGCACCAAGCCTTGGGGCGGGCGATATAGGGGGGAACTTCATCATTGGCCGAGTTTGGAGGCGGTGATCGTGGCGATGGCGGCAGGCCAACAGTAATCAATTTTTAGTCTACAATTATCCATATAGACTAAAAAATAGACTAAAAATTGATAAATCATGCCAACCCCCCCCATCCGTAACCTCAATGATCTCATCAACGCTCTGTCTGCCGAGTCAGATTATGATCGGAAAAAAAAACTATTTTATGACAATCAAAAAATCATCGCTGCTTCTAAACCAACGTTAACGCAAGTGGGGCAGCTTTATACTGAATTGCCGACCCAAGACAAAACTAACAAACTCCAGAAATTGATTCCATGGAAAGATGTCACGATCCCACCTCAAGAAGCACCATCGACAACGCTTAAGATCGACCACTATGCTTTTGAATTGATTCTCTCAAATCTTATCGATCCGGGACCATTGATGACCCTACCATTAGAAGAATTAAGTGTGTTTTTAAAGCAAGTTCCTCGTTACAAACTAAAGGATGTCACAGAAAGACTTATTCAAAGTGGCCGACTTAGGAGTTTAGACCAATTGACAGCCATCATGAGTGGGCTCGAAGACGATCAAAAAGACTACGTGGCATGGGCTGTGAAAAATCATTCCGTGTACATCTCTATACCCTCTCTACAGAGCTATCTCTCTTTCTTAAAAAATGTGAGAGAGGTAACCATACTCCCCCATTTTATAGATCAGTTGTTGGAGAGTGGCACTATTACGCGCATGGATGATTTGACCAGCATCATGCATACATTAAATGAAATGCAAAGCAAAGCATTGATCTCTTGTGATGCAGATCAAAAAGAGGTCTTACTCAATGCAACTGATGATGAAAGAGACGAACTAATCCGTGCATTTAAAGATCAAAGGCAGTCCTTGATCGACACTTATACATATCTAAAGGATGAAGTGGTCCAAGCAATCATGGGAAAAATCGATCAACCAAACTCTGAGCCCCTGCAGCATTGGGCTTCACTTTTAAATGAGTGCCCTCCATCATCTGTTAAGAAACTCACAATACAGTTAATCAACCAGGGTGTACTCCATAATCTAGACGAGTTCATGAACTTCATCAAGATGCTCAATAAAGATACAAAAGAAGACGTGTTTGTTTCCGCACAGGTCCTTGCTAATTATCCATCATGCACCATTGGTTGGGTAAAACAATCTGATAGACTAGTAAAAATCCAATTAGCAATGGGGCTTAAGCAACTAGCTCCAGAGGGAGAGTCATTAGACCAAGCGAATCTATTCGCCAAACAACGATTCAGCACACTGGCTCCAAAAATTGAGCCCCGCTCTGAACAACCTAGCACCTTACCGTTTCATCCAGTGGCTCAGTTTTCAACAGCTAATGACCTCATTGCCCCATTACAAACCCATGGTGACTTCCAAGGTATTCATGCACAGTGGGAGGACCACGCTTTTTCATTTCACTTAATAAACGACGGTGAGAAAACCCATCTCATTTATGTTAACCGAGGCCAACGTCATGAGCTTGCTGCATACGGCGATCCTAAGGTCCTTGTATTTACACTAAATGACCAAAAAACGCTGCAAGAGGTGACGACAGAATTACTTGATGCACTAAAAACAGCGCGTCGCTCAACCATTTCAAAATTTATTCATGATAGACTTATGCCATTTAAAAACACAACACTCAGTGAAAAGATCACCAAAAGTCATCAGAAAGTTGGCAATTGCACGGTGGCCAACGCAAATATCGCTTGGCATTTTGAGTTGGCCTCTCGATTAATGAAGCGCCAACCTGAGCTTTCTTTTTCAGAGGCTTATGCACAAACAAAACCGCTTTACAAAACCATGCGGATGGAAGACCGTGCGACCATCTTTTGTGATCTGATAACTCAACCACTCGAATCTAAAGAAACACAAGCTATCGCCATTCGTGAGATCATGAAAAAAATGGTGCAAAAAGATCTCTCCACACCGGGGAGAGAAAGCGTAAGATTTCTGTTAAGTCGATTACATGAGCGCGATCCAACAGCCGTTAAAAAACAATTTAATGAGCTCTGTCAATCGCTCCCATCAGATAATGCTTACACCAACTATACGAATGCAACATGGGCAAGTGCTATGCTCAAAATATTAATAGAACAACAACAATGCACCAACGAAGAAATCATAGCTATGACGGAACAAATCAGCGCAATGGAGGCACGTATTGATAAACAAGCCCTTTGTGCTAGTCTCAGCACGCAAACATGTATCAAGCTTGTCCAATCTAACCCTCAATATATGAATGCTCTTCAGTCTTTAGTAAAAGATATTAAACCGAATAACCTTGATGACTACACCCCTATTCTCAAGGCAGTCCCTCAAATAACCCCTTATCTTTCTGACGATGTCGTTAAAAAAATCCTACTTGAATCACCTGAAAACACAGAAGGCATCATTCCACTCCTGTCACAAATTCAACTAAAATCGTTCGCTCAAAAGATAAGTGTCAAAGACTTCGATGAACATTGGCCTATCATCAAGATGATGCCTCAACTTATTCCGCACCTCCCTATTCTAAGCCTTGAAAAAATGCTCATGAAACCGAAATCCGATGTTGTTCTCAATCTCATTCAAGCAATGACACTAGAGCAGCTTAAGGAACTAGCAGACAAGATTAACGCAACTCAAGCTAACCTCAAAAATGCATTGCTGCTCATTGAAAAATTACCTCAAATGATTCCTCTTCTTTCTAGTGATGTTATTATTAAAGTCTTACAGGAAGCGCCAGATTCTGCAGCAGCAAAAGTCTGTGTCGAGCAGGTTAGTGAAGAACAAGTCCGGCAGATCGCCAAAGAAGAATGTTTTGATATCACCCCAATCAAGGTTCTTTTTGAGAAATACCCTCAAACCATTGCCGATGCTGATTATTCAATAATCGCTTCACTATTAACGGCTCCAGACGTCAAACCAGACATCCAACAAGCCTGGATAAAAAGCTTATCTGCGGAACAATTAAAGCCCCTTATTTATGGACCAAGTTATCCACAGATTGCATCATCTATCTTCTTTCATGCTCCAGAATTAATTAACGATGCTCACGCAACACGATGGCTTAAGGATGCCTTAAAGCATGATAACGAATACCAGATCCAAAATGCCATCACCATTTTAGATAAGCGTCCAGACCTCATTAAAGAAACACCAGAAACGGTTCTTGAAAGCATCCTTAAACAAGAAAACGCGCCTGATTCACTAAAACAACTGATTACGAATCACCAAAAAAATACGGTAATGGAGCAGCAACAGGCTCAAAAAACGAGCGATCCCCCTCCAATCACCGCTCACACTGAGTCAACAACGGCTGCTACTGCTCCAACCGCAGACTACAGACACGCAATGGAAGCATTAAGAGAAAAAGAGAATATACCCACACAATCGCCTCATCCCCTAGCAGCCATGCCAGATACAGTTAGTCTGGGTCCAGTTGAAAGCACGACCAGAACCACTGCCTGTGAAGAGCGACCAAAAGAAGAGCAAGATGATATCAGTGATATCATCATTGGATATGATAAAAAAACACACCCTCCAGTAAATTCAGTGGATGGCCAACCACCAGATCCATCAACAATCAAACAAGTTATTAGCAAAACATCATGAACCATCTACTCAGCACTCAAGATTACCAGTAACTGTGGATAAGTTTGTTTTATTAGCACTCACAACGAACAAACGTCATCCTGAACGCAGTGAAGGACCTCCTGAATTTGGCTAGATCTTTGTCAAATTGAGATCCTTCGCTACGCTCAGGATGACGTACCTGGGTAGTTACGATTACCAGTTGTAAAAATCAAAATTTAAGACTGCACGTAACTCCTAATTATAATCAAAGATTTAAGACTAGACTTTATGTTTACCACCAACTCATTAACCAAGTTGACATAAGCTCTATAAATAACCTGCAGGAACTTGAATGATATTCTTTGTAAGCCATTCCACCTTATCTGCTTGATTTATAACAACACCAAATGGCAAATGATGTTCTTGAATAAACGCGGTCATCGAACGCAATTGACGCGCTAAAATTGTTGAACCGTACTTAATTTCAATGGGTAAAATGCCAAAATTTCCTTCCAATACTAAATCAATTTCAGCGCCACTGTGAGTACGATAATAATAGGCTTGAGTCTGTACCCGAACATCTTGCAAGCCTTTTAAAATTTCTTCAATCACAAATGCTTCAAAAGAGAAGCCGGCTATGACGCTTGATTGCAACTGCTTCAAACTTCCAATATGCAGAAGATGATGTAATAAGCCCGTATCACGAATATGTCCACGTGGCATTTTTACAACACGCTTTGTCACATTTTGTTCAAAGCTAGGCATTGAACGCCAAATAAAGGTGCCATTAGCGATATCTATATAATCTGAAACAGTAGGCTCTGTGACCCCAATCGATCGACCCAGATCACTTTTATTCAAAATCTTACTTGAAAGCTCGCCCAACATCGTCATGAATCTCCGAAAAGCAACTTTATCTAGTTTAGGAAATAGTCTTGCTATATCGCGATTCACATAGGTCATTTCATAGTTAGCCATCCATTCTTGAAAGTAACTATCATCATGCATACCGCACGGATCAGGATATCCTCCCTTAAACCATGCTTCCTGAGTTTGATCAAACTGTCGAGGTCGAGATTCAATTTTAAAATTGTCCTGAGATAGCGTCTGTTTAAATAGTTGATAAAAATCACTGAGAGGTTCTTGAAACAATTCATTAGCTTTGAGCGTACCCAATTCAATAATTGCAATACGTCCTGCTAAACTTTCTGAAACATTTCGCAGTAACTCAATACTACTCGAACCCGTAATGATAAACCGCCCTTTTTTATCTCTTTGTTCATCAATCGCCCCTCTCAGGACAGCAAATAACTGAGGATAAAGCTGAGCCTCATCAAAAATAATGTTTGATGGGGTTTGTTTTAAGAAAAACTCTGGATCACGTGTCACCCGGTCATAATCACTCGGCTTTTCCAAATCAACATACGTAAAATCATGCCCCACTGTCTTAGCTAAAGTGGTCTTCCCAACCTGTCTCGCTCCAATAATAGCTACAGCAGGGAACTTTCCCATAAGGTCCACAAGATGTGGAGTGATATTACGCTGGTAAACGTTAGGCATGCATTAACCTGTAATTTTGAAAGAGATCGTTTGAATTATATAGGTTAATTGAGAAAAATCCAAGAATCTGCGGGTAAAGATTGTCGGAGCAAAGTACCTCCTGTTGCCCCCCCCTTCTCGATCTAATGGTCTATAATTAGACTAACGGCTTACATTGCAGGCTAACTATGGGTAAAGAAGTCAAACCAATCAACAGTCAAGACCAGACCTCTTTTTGGCAATCCATGCAAAATGAAAAATTTTCTTGGGACGAGAAAAAGCGTTTGTTAAAAAATAACATGGACCAATTACCTAATCTTATTAGAAATGACGATGATTTGGTTAATTTATTTAACACATTATCAAAAGATAAAATTGAGGCGGTTTTAAATCATCCTAATATGAAAGAGACGCTCAGTCGTTTTTTTTCTAGTGACGCCGCATTAAAAATATTAGCGTCTACTGATCCAGAAAAAGTTAACATTTTTTTACAACATATGAAGCCTCATCTAAAGGCCGGAAACGCAATAGTGGTGGTCTCAAAATATGTTGATCCTAAAGAAAGATTACAGTTTATCTCCTCACTCAGTGGTGCTTGTAAAAAAGAATTAACAACAGCAACAAATTTGCTTTCACTTTCTACAGAAACGAACGATTCAGATTTACTCGGACCGTTTTTATTAGATTTCATTAACGCTCTCATCAACAAAGGATTACCAGCGAGAGCGCAGCACATGCTTCATTCACTAAAGCAAGCCGGCAAGGATCCTATAAAAATAGATCAAGTGTTAAAGCAGCATTTGACCGCTTTTGCAGTACTTGAGGCCAAAGAAACATTAGGCAAAAGAGAATTTACGCAAAAAGAAGAGGTACAGTACAAAGCACTTTCCGCTAGCACTGATACAAAATCCTTAGATCCTGCGAAAATAAAAGAAACACTGATGACTCAAGTGATCGGGGCGACCCTTGGCTTACCTGGAGAGCAACATATAGGACTTGATCTTAGACCCGCCATGAATATAACAAAGCGTCGATTCGAGCAGTTTAAAGGGGAAAAACAACCAACTTTAAATTTACGCGCAGTCACTGAAGTGAAAGATGATTTTTTGAATGCAGATTGTGTCATGAATGGCGACTATGAGGGAGTGGAAGCATCATGGGCAAACCATGCATTTAGTTTCCATGTCATAAAAGAAGGAAATCAAACACATCTCATTTATCTCAATCGTGGACAACAAGCTTTTGAAAAAGCAGAGGATGATGCAGAGAGCTCCACAGTTAATGTCTACACTTTTAATAAAGGTCAAGAAGACCTCATGCTAGCAACTTCTCAAGGGTTACACAAAGCATTGCTCTCGAAAGATCGCAAAACGATAGCAGATTATATGACCCATCACTTACCTGAAAGGAATGATGAGCTCTCTAACGTATTTAATAAATCACATCAAAAAGTGGGAAACTGTACCATTGCTAATGCAAATCTCTCTTGGCATTTCACTTTAGCCTCGCAGGCAATGAAAGCTGATCCTAAGCTCAGTTTAAAAGACGCTTATATTCAAACAACACCCAATTATAAAGCGATGCGAGACCAAGATAGAGCAACATCATTTGTTAATCTTTGCCAACAAGGTGACAAACTTTATCCCAATGAAAACGAATATCATTCAGCACTGTATCAAACCATGTATAAAGCACTGCATAAAGACACTTTGAAGCCAGAAAGACGCCTGATGGACTTGATGATAACAAAATTAGCTAGCGAAAATAAACCTAAGCTGATGGAACTCTTTAAGACAATTGCAAGTCCTGAGTTTAGTCAAAATATGGAAAGTGAAGACATTAAAGTATTTACCACGGAATATGATGGATATCATACGATGGATGACAAAAAATCCATTCAACTTGTCAATGATGAAGTCCAATTACGATGGATGACAAAAATCTTCAATACACTATCTGAGCAGGATAAAAAGACCCTTACTAGCGATTATCAGGAGAAACTTATAGCGTTTGCTGACAACATTAGTTACGTAGATTTCGATGAACACTGGCCTATAATTAAAGAAACGCCACAACTTATTCCACATCTTTCTAGTGCAACTATTGAAAAAATGCTCGTTCTTCCAGAAACAGAAGTCGATCGCAGCCTCGTGCAAGCCATTACGCTAGAACAAGTTCAGAAGATAGCCAATAGGATTAATTCACCTAAACCTAAAAGTTATCTTCAGGACTTCAACAGGGCGTTACCGCTCATTGAAAGATTGCCTCAACTCATTCCTCATCTTTCTAGTGATGTGATTGAAAAAATATTAGAGGAGGCACCAGATACAAAAGCAGCGCAAGCATGTATTGACCATATGAGTGAAGAACAAGTACGGAACATCATAAAAACCGTTCATTTTGATGTCGCTCCATTCAAATCACTTTTAGAGAAATATCCGCAAACTATAAAAGACCTCCATCACTCGATGCTAACTCAGCTTTTAACTTCACCAGACGTCAATCCTGACATCCGTCAAGTATGGATAGAAAATCTATCCCAAGAACAATTAACGACCGTTTTTTCTGGTGGGTATAATCCAGAACTTGCATCATCTATCTTCACCCATCATCCATCATCTATCGACCATGACAGAGCAAAATGGTGGCTTAAAGATACATTAAAGCATAATAATGAAAACCAAGTGAAGGATGCCATCACTATCTTAATTAAACGCCCAGACTTAATGTCTGAAACACCAAAAACGGTTCTTGATAGTATCCTTAAACAAGAAGATGCGCCTGATACGCTCAAACAACGGATTACGGATCACCAAAAAAATGTAGAAATGGAACAGGAACAAGCCCAAAAAACGAGGGCTCCCCCTCCAATCACCCCTCACACTGAGTCAACAACGGCTGCTACTGATCCAACCGCAGACTACAGACACGAATTGGAAGCATTAAGAGAAAAAGATAATATACCCACACAATCCCCTCATCCCCCAGCAGCCATGACAGATACAGTTAGTCTGGCTCCAGTTGAAAACTCGACGCAACCCACTGCCCCTGAAAAACAGCCAAGTACAAATACAGGTAATCTGGCTCCACTTGAAAGCACGACAATAACCACAGACCCTAAAGAGCAATCAAGAGCAGATGACTTTGATCTTATTGATCATAAAGAGACACAGGATATACTTGCAGCGTATGACCATCATGAAAAACTAAAGACACCCGAGATTATAGAAGAAGATGGCTGGGTTAACATTCAGAGCCCAACTAAGAAATAATACCTCGCGGTAGAATAAACTCATTATAACATTTTAGGAGAAAAACCATGATGACCCGTGACCCCATCCACTTCTTAAAGCAAGTAGGATTGTTTTCCTACGCAAATGATACGATCGCTAACATGACATTTGATGAGTTGAAGCCTAAAAGCGAACAAATGATCCAGGTGAGATAAAACAGCTTGAGTCTATTCATGAACAAATTAGCGACGTCACTGCGCTTTGTGAAGATCAGGAGATTATTCAATCTGAAGCGCGAGCGATGGGATCCGTCTTTCGGTAACCGGAAAGAATGGCTTAAAGCCTGCGTCTGACTAATGATTAATCATGTTCTTCACTCGATCGGTCCAGTTGTAAAAAACAAAATTTAAGACTCCACCCCTAATTATAATCAAATATTTAAGAGTGTAGTCTTAATACTGGGGTTTGGACAAACCGGGATCTAATACGAGCCCGAGTCCGTGGGCGTGACCGTGCCCGCCCGATACCCGATAGCTCAAGGTAAAGTATTGGGAATTAACTATGGTTTTGAGAACAACACAAGAACTCTCAAAACCCCAATTAATTCATAGTTTATCCCCACTGCTTTTCGGTAACGGGCGGGCTCGGTCACGCCCACGGACTCGGGCTCGTATTAGATCCCGGATATTAAGGGCGACGTGCCCTCCACCGCTCTGAGCCACCGGTGGGCACGTCGCCGGTGGACTCCAGTATTTAGCAGGCTTCTTGCCTGGCTCCTTTGCCCACCCTACTTGATTATGTTATCTTAACCGGACATTCTCAACTATCCTGCCCTCATGAAGCATCTACTCAGCAGCCAAGATTTAACAAAAGAAACGATTCATACCCTCATTCAACGTGCGCAGCAATTTAAACAAGGCGCAACACCCCCCTCGTTTGCTCACATCGATGCCGCCTCTTTATTTTATGAACACAGCACCCGTACGCTATTGAGCTTTCAACTGGCCGCAAATCGCTTAAATCTAACGTTTTCCCCGTTGCATATCGCGCAATCTTCTGTGCAAAAAGGTGAAACGCTATTAGATTCCCTGCAGACCCTACATGCCATGGGTATTCAGCTGTTTATTATTCGTCACCCCACGTCTCATATTTTTGATTCGCTACTCCCGGAGCTACCCACAGGCTTGCACCTTATTAATGCCGGAGATGGCCAACATGAGCATCCTAGTCAGGCCTTACTTGACCTCATGACCATTGCAGAACATTACCCCACCAGGCCGCTGCAAAGCTTACGCATCGCAATCGTAGGCGATATCAGGCACTCTCGCGTGGCCAATTCGTTTCAAGCTTGCTGCGCATTGCTCGGCATCCATCAGTTAACCTTTATTTCCCCCTCAGCCTGGGCGCCTCAGCAGCTTGCCTGTGGCTCGACGAGCGATCAGTTGGCTACTGGGATAGAGGGTGCAGACGTAATCATGACTCTACGCGTGCAACAGGAGCGTTTAGAGCCACAAGAACAGCGTTGTCTGACCACCTATCACGAACATTATGGCCTCACGGCCGCAGCCTTGGCCCACGCCAACCCAGCTGCTATCGTCCTCCACCCTGGCCCCATCAATCGCGGTATTGAAATCAGCAGTGATGTTGCGGATGGTCCGCAGTCTTTGATTTTAAAACAAGTGGAAAATGGGGTGTGGATGCGGATGGCGATTATTGAGCGTGTGCTTCAGGCGATCGGTCCAAAGATATCCGAGCCGCGACCGTAAGGGAGCGGAAGTTTTAAAATTTCCGCTCCCTCACGGTCGCGGCTCGGATACTTCGGGCGTTGCTTGCTAAATCTACATTACATACTATCCTAATTTCCCGACAAAATTGTAGCTAGGTCGTCAAAAAACCATTAATTAACAAGAAATTAGATGCTATTTAGCCTTGCTTTTTGCCTTAAACATAGCGACAATTATCGCCATGTTTAAGGCGTAGGCGAGACATGGC
>JAPLRL010000079.1 GCA_026399205.1 Gammaproteobacteria bacterium | reverse complement strand
TGGTCGCGGAAAAAGAAGAATGACCTTGTTAATGCATTCAATCCTGAATGGAAAGACTTATACCAGTCGATATGCTGAAGACTGTGCCACTGACAGGAGATCCCTCGCTGCGCTCGGGATGACGTGGGGAGTTACAAAAAATCTATGTTACACCATATCAGCCATTGTATGAATCATCTATGCCTGACCCAGTCAGCAAAGGCTTCGTCCTCAAATTGATAAATACCATAATCTATTTTGGTAATCATATTTTTATTGGATAACCGCGTTAATGCATTTTGTGTTGTATTTTTATTAATCGAGTCACCGACTCCAAGCTCTTGTCCTAAACGTTGCAAGGCGAGCTTACTATGCAAATCCGTTATGCCCTGTGCAATCATAGATAAGATCACTTGATCGGCCGCTAAAAGTACATCCCATTGACGTTTAAAACTATCATCGCTAAATACACTGGCTCGTGTATTCTCATAAGCGGCTATCGATCCACATTGAGGGTTATTAATATACTGCTCAATATAGCGGCGAAAAAATTCAGGCGTGCTTTTCAACTGTAAAAACGCAGTCATCGCATCATCTTGGGAAAGCGGGAATTTGCAAATATGATTGACGCGTAGCACCATCGCCTCAACAAACTCTTTCCCTAATAGCTCAAACGGCTCCAATGGCGCCCAGTTATAAAATGGCTCAGACGCCACACCAAACATTCTGCGTAACGTCGTTTCAGAGCTACCGGCAAACATCACTTTAATGCGCTCTTTTCTAATATCTAAAGAAGCACGTAGCGCATGTGCAAAATGTGAATTTTCTTCATAGGCTAACACTTGGGCTTCATCAATAATTAAAATAAGCTGCTTTTTAGTCTTATCAAAGGCAGTCATCGCCTCCATGAGGAGTGTGCCTGAGATCCTATGGGCGTCATTTAACTCAGCCTCGACTGAGGCCTCACCCAGTCCTTGTGCTTTACCTGCAATTTTTACTTTACGTATAGGCTTTTTCAAGGTTTCCCAAATCTTGTGAAACCCTTTCGGCTCAACAGCTTTATAGAGCTCTGAAATAAGCGCCGTGGCCGGATCCATCTCTAAATCCCACAAATTAACATAAACGGCAAGATATCCCCTGGACTCAGCTGCTGGAATAAAATCCTGTTTTAAAAACTCAGTTTTCCCCATGCGTCGCCTGGCAAACAAGGCTCTCGCTGATGTCAATCCTATATCGAACAAGTCCAGATATTGTCTAGCAAGCTGGGGGCGTTCAAAATGCCAATTGTTTGTTTTTTTAGTCATTATCATTAATAAGTATTAAGTAATTTAATAAGTATTAAATTACTTAATACTTATTAAGATGTCAAGGCTCAAAGAAAACCCGCCTAAGTCCTTGTTGCCAAGGTATATACCCAACGCTTTGGCAAAAGAGCCTATTTAATTTATAATCCACAAAAAAATGAGGCCTAGGAGAGCAATCGTGCCAACCATTCAAGAGGCTATCGAGAATTTTACTACTCATCTAGACGCGATGGCGAATCGTCTAATTTCAATTTCAACACACTTAGAAGAACTTGCCACTTTAACAGATAAAACCAAGGCTTTCGAACAAGCGTCAACACTGAGAAAACAATTATTAATATTGTTACCTAATGCAATACTTTCTGAGACAGTAACATACACACTGCTTGCTTTATGTGAAAAATATCCGGAAAATTCTTCAACCATTGGGTCTTATATGGCGGATGATAAATCTAAAGATAATTTATTATGTCTAACAGAAGGTTATGCGTTTGGTAAAAAATGGTTGGCGCAATATATTTCCTCATCAGGATATATTAACCCTGTTAATAGGAAATCTTTTTCCGATCTAGATAAAAGTATTATTTCTGTGGCAACGGGAATACCGTTTCATTATAAGCCGCCGCATCCCCCCAATGATCGGCCAGAGTTAACAATAAATGCATCGGCGAGTACTTACAATCGAGAGCGTGTGGTGCCAACTAGCAATCAAGCGCTTATATTTTTAGTTAACAATCAGACGTCTGCGTCTAGAGCAAGTCCTCAGGTACCCGTCATTCCAATTCCCTATCAGGGATCTGCATATAGAAGAGCCAGCAATCAGAAGCCTTTGAATCCAACTAGCCATCGGGAACCAGCATATAGATCTAGAACTCAGGTCCCTGCGTATAAATCTAGAGCTCAGATCCCTGCGAATAGAGCTAAAAATCAAGTGCCTGTGAGTCCTGCCAGCAATGCGATATCCTCTTATAGAAGACCTAGCAATCAGAGACCAATGACTCTACAAAGCAGCATAGGATTCTTTCCTCGGAGTGAGATGTCACTCGAAGAAAGAGAGAAAATACTACGAGATGTATATCCCTAAAGGTGGCTGGGGACTGCCATTAGGTTAAGGATGGTAGGCTGCTTAGGGTAACGAACGATCCGTTCCCTTGGGAGACACATATTGGTAATATTTCAACAACGTCACCACGCGACGAACGCCCTCGGTCTCTCTAGCAAATTGAATCACGCGCTTTGCCTGTGCGGGGCGCGCTTCTCCCATGAGATACACCACGCCATCGGTTGTCACCACCTTAAACGCGTGGGGATCAATCGATGAGTCTGCGAAAATTTGCGTGCGGATGTTGGTGGTTATCCAGGTATCGTTCAATGATTGACCGACAACATTCCCGATGACCACTTCATTGTAAAGATGATAAGGCATAGACAGCTGGGACACGCGGTGGATTAACTCTTGTTTGAGGTCCTGCGTTGGCACGTGCCCTGCTAACAACAAATCGCCATTAAACGCGGCAACATCAACAAAACTGAGTTTTGTTCTAAATAACTCATCTTTAAAGATAAGATGATTGGCTTCTATCCCCAAACGGTAATCACCTATTTCGTGATACAAAGAATGTCTATTATAAACCAGCGACACTCCCGTCCAAATTTGAGTCACGCAACCGTTGAGCAGAAACGTGACGACCAGCACAACGAGCATCCTACTCAATCGAGGTCCCCCAGGGAACATGCAACATTAATTCATGTATTGAAAGATCTTCACCACACGTCGTACGCCGCGAACATGACGCGCCACATCGCCTGCCAAATTGGCTTGTTCACGACTCACTAAACCCATCAGATACACAATGCCATTTTCCGTCACAATGCGAATCGAGCCAGACTCCAAGCCGCGTCTTGCTAACATTTGAGTGCGCACTTCGCCAGTTATCCAGGTGTCTTTTGCCTTCATGGCCAAATTAATCGGCTCGCCAATCGTGACCTCATTATAAACACGTGTCACTCGCGGCGTCCGCTTGGCAATTTTTTCGGCGAGCACGCGCAACGATGCAGCAGGGGTTTGACCAATCAGCAACACCACTTGATTAAAGCTCGTCACCGATATACGTGAATAACGAAAACGAGGATCAGTCGCAATCGTCGTGTTAATCAAATGGAAAATACGTGCGTCACGCTCTAAAACCACCCCACCGCGGCCATCATACACCATCACGCCAGTGGCTGTTCCTGCTAACAGTGCCGCCACACAGCCGGTTAACAACAAAACGACCCCCATCATCAATAAACGCACGCTACTTATCATTATTTACTCCAAAATTTGCTGAAATATCGTTTGATCAATCACCTCACACAGTCCATGTAAGACCACCAACTGTAACTCGAGCACCCTATCAGCAAGGGGGCTGGGTAAACTCAGAACCATGTCCGTTTCACCCAAATGCTCGCTCAATACACTATACTCTAATCCCGTTAAAAAAATGACCGGAATTTCTTTTTCTTTCGCTGCAATCATGGCCTGTACCAAAGCCGGCGTTACCCCAGCAGTTGCAAGCACCAGTAAGATATCCTGCGCATGCCCTAAGGCTTGAATTTCACGTGCGTACACTTGATCTTCTTGATGCTCCGACAACGCCATTTGCAACAAAGCCGTATCTGCCCCCAACATCACCACAGGCAAAGGAGGCCGCTCCACCCCCTCACGGCGTAACAATGCATGGGCAAAATGCAAGCCATTGGCAAACGCACGCCCATGGGCACACAACAGCACCTTCCCATCAGCCAAGAGTCGCTCGGCCATATTCAAACCCGCTTGAACAATTTGCCCAGCCAATTGATCAGCTAAGGTAATACTAGATTCAATATGGGTTGCAAGCAGTTGCGCCACACGATCTTCCACCTCAATCATGGTCTGCTACCCTTATAGTCTAAATGCATCCCGAATCCACTCAATTTCATCCACATCACCTTGTAAACTCACCACATCAAACCGCACATTTTCACTCAAATGTGCCCGCCTTTCCGATAAATAACATGACGCAGTTAACCACAATTTTTTCTGTTTTTGTGGCGTCACACTTTCAAGGGCATTGCCAAACGATCGTGACTGTCTAAACCGCACTTCTACAAAAACTAACCAAGCTTTATCTCTCATCACCAAATCAATTTCACCAAAACGTGAACGATAATGGCTCATCTCCCACTGAAGCCCTTGAGAGAGCAAATAATTTTTTACCACATCCTCGGCCTGATCGCCCTTACGTTGCTGCATACCCGCTACCTTCACTGTTCAGACCATAAAACGGGTCGCCCTTGTTTAAACTGCCCCCAAGCCATCACTCGCACGATTTGATTATTACGATTTAAATATAACACGCCACTTTTATCATCCAAACCCAACGCAGGAAACAACAATAAATTGTTAAGCTGGTAAGTCAAGGCAAAGCTATCAAGCCCCAACGCATAGAGTCGACTATAACTATTCAGTTGTTCTGGCCAATGCCGATTGGGCAAGTCTTGGCGGAAAACAAAAGGCATATCACAAAAAATCACACCATCTAAATCGCGATCAGATTGAGCGTCCGCACTTCCCATATACACGGCCGAAGTCGAGAAAATAGGCGCGTTACCCACATAATAATATCGCAATAAAGGCACAATTTCGCGTGCTTTCGAAGGATAAGCCAGCAAAAAGACCATATCAAAATCTTGCCGACGCGCTCCAGCCGCTTTCTGACCGCTGCCGACTTTCACCATCGACTCACGATAGTGTAACAGCGCGCGAATCGTAGCAGGTAATGGTGTTTGTTGATCGTAACGCAAGGTCTCTACAACAACCCCTTGACGCCGAGCCCATGTTCGCAAAAATCCTGCCAACACCTCGTCCCCCCAGGCACCATTAGGCGCAATGACCAGGGCACGATGATACCCTTGTTGGCTTGCTTTTAACGCGACTTGAGTGGCCTCAGATACCGGCGATAATCCAAGTAAATACCCTTGTGGTGCAGGACGCACACCAACGTCATTTAATAAAATGGTCGGGACCGGATGGGTCAATGACACCACTTGCAACACGTCTTGTTTACTCAAAGGACCAATCACCCAATCGGCTCCGTCTTGCAACGCTTGATGATATAAGCCGCTGACATCCCCATGCGCGGTATCATACACCCGCACAGACAAAGACGATGACAACCCAGACTGCTGATGCGCCCCCATAAATCCATCGTAAACCGCATGCCCGGGTCCTGCTAAAGGCCCGGTCATGGGCAATAACAAGGCCACTTGATGCGGCGTAGCGTAAAGCGACAGCTGCATGGACGTTAAGTTTGTTGGTAACAAGCTATTAGCAGGATGCGAAGGAAACTCCGCTTGCCACGCCACCACACGCTTAAGCAAGGTATCTCGACTTAAGCCTTGTGTTTTTGCGATCATGGCGAGCTTTAACCACCCTTGCCACTCTGGTGTTGGGGACCATTCGCTAGCCATCGTATTGAGCTCAGCCACGGGCAAACTGGTTAAAGTCAGCCACATCACCCGACGATTTCTCGCTCGTTCGGCCTCTGTTGGCAATAGTTTATCTAAAATGAGGCGCTCGCCCACTGATTCGGCCAGTCGTCCTTTTTTATGGTAAGCATGAGCCAAAATTTCATGATATTGTAGTTGATAATAGCCTGGTAAACCCTGGGCGTCTTTCACAGCAGATAAGTATGAAATAGCCTCTTGAGAGCGGCCACGTAATAAGGCTATTTTAGCCAATAACACTTGCTTTTCAGACTGCATCAAAGGGGGCAATGCGGGCAAATCGCTCAACCATTGTAACCCTTGTTGCCATCGCCCTTCATCGATCACGCGCCCTGCGGCCATGATCATCAATGCCGATTTCTCTTCGCCGACCTGACGGTTAGCCAAACCAATATATGCTTCTGCAGGAAGCGTATAAGGGGTAGACTGTGGAGTTTTCCTAAAGGTGTCATTTCCACCCACTTTGCTGCACCCACTTAAAAAAACAAAAAAGAGAATGAACAACGGAGCTAACATCGGTTTTAGTTTATACTTGTCACTCATGAGTTTCATGTATGGCACTTCTCGAAGGCATTTCATCAATGAAATAGGATAAACGATGACTCAAAGTTCAGCAACAACTCCCGGCACACTCTATCTTGTTGCAACCCCCATTGGTAATTTACAAGACATGACGTTTCGCGCGGTAGACCTCTTAAAAAAAGTGTCTCTCATCTTGGCAGAAGACACTCGGCACGCTAAAACATTACTGGCCTTTTATGGCATTGAGCAACCCGTGCTCTCGTTTCATGCCCACAATGAACACACCATATCTCAACGATATATTCAACGCCTACAACAAGGTGAAACCATTGCCCTCATCAGTGATGCAGGCACCCCCCTTATTCAAGACCCTGGTTTCCCACTCGTGCAATTAGCGATTCAACATCAATTACCCGTGGTTCCCCTCCCTGGGCCCTGCGCGCTCATCACCGCACTCAGCGGTGCCGGTGTGGCCTGCGACTCTTTTTTATTTGCTGGCTTTTTACCTGCAAAAACGCAAGCTAAAATAAGTACATTACAAGCCTTAATGCCCACCGAGCAAACGCTGGTTTTTTATGAATCCACCCACCGCATCCTGGCCACCATCGACACCATCCGAACCCTATTTGGCGAAGATTATTTTTTTGTCATCGCCAAAGAGCTCACTAAAACCTTTGAGCGATTTATTAGAGGCACTGCCGCTGAATTATTATCTTTTTTTCATGCAGATGCGGCTCATATCAAAGGCGAGTTCGTGCTCATCCTCCCGCCTATCCCACGCGCGCCAAGCACAGGAGAAGATGAAAAATTACTAACTACGCTTCTCGAAACACTTTCACTCAAACAAGCGATTACCATCGCAGAAAAACTCAGCACCACGCCTAAAAATACGCTATACAAACAAGCCCTACGGATTCAACACACCCTAAAAACTGAGGATTGACAAAATCCCCGTCATTCCGTATCTTCCCCAGTGGAATCTATAGGTTAGGCCTCGGCCCAACACAAGATTGCCATTGCCGAGGTGGTGGAATTGGTAGACACGCTAGCTTCAGGTGCTAGTGGGGGTAACCCCGTGGAGGTTCGAGTCCTCTTCTCGGTACCATATTATTTATAATTATAATCCCACAAAAAACGATTGCCACGGATCTCAATACATGTCTAAGCCCCAAAACATCTTAGTCATCGGTGCTAGCGTGGCAGGGCCTGCCGTATGCTATTGGTTAAAAAAATTTGGTTTTACACCCACCTTAATTGAAAAAAATAAGCAGCTAAGACAGGGCGGCTATGCAATCGATATCCGTGGTATTGCCATCGACATTGTTAAACAAATGGGGCTTTATGAGCAGATCTGTGATCAGCGTACGCGCTTAGCTTACGGCCGCTATGTCGATGCTTTGGGGAATATCTTGCATGAAGAGCAAGGTGAAAAATTTGGTTTTCGACAAGGAGAAGACGTTGAGATTGTTCGAGGCGATTTAGTCGAACTTTTGATGCGGGGCATCGAAGACATACCCTGTTATTTTGACCAAAACATTGACGCCATCACTCAGCACGAGGCGTATGTTGAAGTTCATTTTAAAGAAGGCAGAACGGATCATTACGATTTGGTCATCGGAGCTGATGGCTTGCACTCATCCATAAGACAGATGCTTTTTGCTCAAGAATATCAACGCGTTAATCTCGGATCTTATCTTAGTGTTTTTAGCATCCCCAATTACCTTCATTTGGATCATAGTGAGATCTTATTTGAGCAACAAGAAAAATTAGTACATGTCAGTAGCGACAAAAATTCAAAACGCGCTCATGCTGGTTTTATGTTCCGCTCTCAAAAAATCTTGAGTGAGCGATCTACCGAACAAGAACAGCGTGATTTTCTTACGAAAACTTTTCAGAACATGGGCTGGGAGGCCAATAAACTTCTTGAGCTGATGCAATATAGCGATGATTTTTATTTTGATGCAATTGAGCAAATCAAAATGACCTCCTGGACCAAGGGTCGAGTAGCTCTCGTGGGGGATTCAGGTTATTGTGCCTCACCATTGTCAGGGCAAGGGACTAGCTTAGCTTTAGTGGGCGCTTATCTTTTAGCAGGGGAACTCAGAACAGCTGAAGAAGATTATTCTCAAGCTTTTGCCCGTTACAATGAATTATTACGTCCATTTATTAAGGCAAACCAGGACTTTGGTGCCTGGGCAAGTGAATCCTTTTTGCTACCGAGCGATGCATCTAAAGAGGTCGTTGAAAAAAGGGCAGAGCAAGTTTTAAAAAAGTTACACATCGCATCCCATGCTATCACACTACCCCTGTATTCATTTTAACCTTAACGTTGGGTATATTTCTGGGTGACATGGTTAGGATTATATTTTAATATCCTTGCCATTTCAGAATTAATCCCATTATAATAGGATTATATATGCGATTAACAAAACCACTTTACATAAAACTACACTAATAGGATTTATGCAATGAGGCAAATTAAAAAAATTGATGGCCCTGATTTGACAAAGCCCCTATCAGCAGCATTGCTAGGGCAAGCGATTAAAGCACGACGAACACAAAGTAACTTACGCCTAGAAGATGCTGCCGCTCTTTGCGGCGTTGCTAAACAAACGCTCATGAAAATTGAGCATGGGCAACCAACAAGTCAGCTCGGCAGCGTATTAAAAATCTGTTCCGCCTTGGGAATAAAACTATATATCGAACCCTGGAATAGCAATGAAGACGAAAGTAATGATTGGCAATGAACATGCGTTGGATGTTTATTTAGGCAAGCAGGTGATTGCAAAATTAACACTACATGATGACCAATTATATTGGCATTATAGCCCAGCCTGGCAACAATCCGGATACGCAGTTTCCCCTCATCTGCCTTTACAGGGTGTTATTCCAACATTAAATGTACAGCGGTTTTTACGTAACCTGCTACCAGAGGGCGGTGGTTTAGATGTTTTGCTGAGTAGTTTTCACTTAAGCAAATACAATACGTTTGGCCTTATCCGAGCGCTAGGGTTGGATATGCCAGGATTATTAGTCATGCTAGCACCCACGCAACCGATACCTCTTGAAGCGTCTTTCCGTCCCATTACTGATATTGAATTAGAGCAACGCCTAAATGACCGAGACGAATTTAGCCTGATTGTTTGGGATGGAAAACCACGGCTTTCAGTTGCAGGTGTACAAGATAAAATTAATGTAGTGTTGAATCAGAATGCTCAACTTGGTTTTGGTGAAGGTGGTTTTTGCTCTACGCATATTCTCAAATTTGAGAGGCAAAAATTATCGCACTTGGTGTTAAATGAATATATCACTATGCAATTGGCGAAAAAGTGTGGTTTAAATGTGGCGAACACTCAATTAATGCGTTATGGCAAACACCCCGCGTTACTAGTCGAGCGGTTTGACAGACAACTTATTTCAATGACTGAAGTCAGACGCCGTCATATTATTGATGGCTGCCAGGCACTGAATTTACCCCCAGATTATAAATACGAACGAAATTTTGGAAGTGGCCGCGATGTCGCACATATTCGTGATGGCGCGAGTTTAAGCAACTTATTTGATTTCACACATCAGTGCGCCAACCCAGCGTTAACAAAACAACATCTCCTAGATTGGGTCATCTTTAACTTATTGATTTTTAATTTCGATGCCCACGGTAAAAATATTAGTTTTTTTGTTGGCGCCAGTGGCATAACGTTAGCGCCATTTTATGATTTAGTGAATATCAAGATGTATTCTGATTTTGACCATGAAATGGCGATGGGGTTGGGTGATGAGTTTGATGGCAATATAGTCTGCGCCTATCAATTAGCTGATTTTGCAGATAGCTGTCAATTAGCACGATCTTTGCTAATCAAACGACTTCAACATATCATAAAAAAATTACAGTCTGCCTTGGATAGTGAGATAAGTAAGATCGATGGCAGTGAGGAAGAGAGGCAATACTTAGAGCAATATCAGCATATTGTTAAAGATCGCTGTGAGCATTTACGCTTTCAAGCGGGTAAGATTGCCTCTGTTAAACTATAACCGATGCATCCGACAACGCTCGGATACATCGCGTATATATAGTGACATCCTCCATTTTTTTAGGTACAATCGAGAAAAAATATCAGTTCGATGTTACTCAACCCAACAATGAAAGACCCTATCAGCAATGATTTTAAAACACCTACCGAACATTATTTCTTTTCTGCGCTTATGCCTCATTGTTCCGTTTTTAATTTGTTTGTACGATAGATTATATCAATCTGCATTTTATGTGTTCATCCTTGCTGGCCTAACCGATGGGATTGACGGCTGGTTGGCACGGTACTTACACTGTCAAACCGAGCTCGGCCGGTTCATTGACCCCATGGCAGACAAATCTTTGATCGCATGCGCGGTGTTCTCACTTGCCTTACTTGGACAACTCCCGTGGTGGTTGGTTGTTTTGATTCTTGCGAAAGATGCAACACTGACCATCGGTGCTTTTATTTGGTATCGGCGCATTGAAAAAACGGTTGATTTTTCTCCATCCAAACTCAGTAAGTTTAATACCTTCATTCAAATCAGTTTGGTTGCGCTATGCTTAATTAAGCTCGCGTTTACCGAGCGCTACGCCCCCTTTATCCCCTCGTTTATCCTCTTAACCGCATTTACCACCACCCTTACCTATATTGATTATGTCTGGACATGGGGCCAAAAAGCGTGTGCTCTCAAGCATCAAAAGCATTAAATCGCCAACTCGCACTCGCATTCGAGCCAACAGACGAATGTGGGTTTGATTATTTTTGCTGGGGGGAAAACACTCTCTTACAGGATCACTTACTCAACACTTTTCGTTCTACCGACAACGAATCATTCTTCTACATTTGGGGACAAGAGGGAGTTGGTAAATCACATTTGCTGCAAGCCTGTTGCCTAGCTATACAACCCCCTTACACCGCCGTTTATCTACCCTTAAAAACTTTACACACCTGGGGAAACAGCATTCTTGAAGGCATTGAGCATCAATCGCTCATTGCCATTGACGACATTGAAACCATCGCAGGCGACCCAGCCTGGGAAGAAGCCTTATTTCATCTTATCAATACAGTGCGACAAGATAATCAAAAAAAAATCATCATCAGCAGTTGTGAATCTCCGTCACATTCATCTATCCACTTGGCTGATCTCAAATCAAGGCTTCATTGGGGGTTAGCAAGCCATTTACTGGCCCTCAACGATCAACAAAAAGTAGAAACATTACAATTCTATGCAAAAAAACGCGGATTTCACCTACCCGCCCGCGTTGCTGAATTTTTGATTCAGCGATTTGATAGAAACATGCATAATTTAATTCAGCTCCTCAAGACGTTAGATCATGCTTCCCTTGCAGCACAACGAAAAATCACGTTGCCATTCGTAAAACAAGCCCTCAACCTCTCGTAGGTTAAAACTCCAGCTCAAGCCTTTCAGCCCTTTAATCTGATAAAGAACGATAACCGTGATAAAACAACCTTGTGTTTTATGTGGATAAGTTTGTTTTATTAGCACTCACAACGAACAAACGTCATCCTGAACGCAGTGAAGGACCTCCTGAATTTGGCTAGATCTTTGTCAAATTGAGATCCTTCGCTACGCTCAGGATGACGTACCTGGGTAGTTACTTTTTTTGTTGTAATGCAGGTATTCGAATGTTTTATAGCGCTATTTTATGGATCGAGATATTGAAAAAGACTTGCTGGCCTGGAAGCAACAAACTCAGCGCATGCCAATTCTCCTGCGAGGTGCTCGTCAAGTAGGAAAATCTTATGTCGTCGAAAAGATTGGGCGTACACATTTTGATAATCTTTTCACTGTAAATTTTGAATTACAGCCAGAATTAATACCCTGTTTTGAAACATTAGATCCGTTCGAAATTATCCAAAATTTATCTTTGTTAATGCATCGACAAATTGAGGCAGGAAAAACGTTATTATTTTTAGATGAAATACAAGATTGCCCAAATGCAATTCGCGCATTACGTTATTTCAAAGAACAAATGCCAGAATTACATGTCATTGCTGCCGGCTCATTATTAGAGTTTACCTTAAATGACGCAGAGTTTCGGATGCCCGTTGGCAGGGTGATGTCATTATACCTTAAACCATTATCCTTCAAAGAATACTTAACCGCCGTAGGTTGCCACGACCTTCGAAAATTTATAGAGCAAGTCAATTTTAACGAACATATTTCTGATGTAATTCATCAATCTCTTTTGAAGCAGGTACGACATTATATGGTGGTAGGTGGAATGCCGGCAGTCATAAACGCTTATCTATCGTCTGAAATTGTAACCATGGGTGGTATGACACGACATTATGATTTTAATCAATCGAGATTACAGCACGCAATTTTATTAAACAACTACAGACAAGACTTTGGAAAGTATGCAAAACACACTCAGATAAAACATCTACAACGTGTTTTTGAAAAGGCACCCGGCATGGTCGGCGAACATTTTAAATACGTCAAAGTTGATCCCACTGTGCGATCAGAACAAATTAAGGCAACATTAGAATTATTGCAATATGCAGGACTGATTTATTATATATATAGCACCGCCGCATCAGGTATTCCTTGGATAACATTAATCAATGAAAGAAAATTTAAAATTTTATTTCTTGACGTCGGACTCATGGTCTATGCAAGTCGTGTTGAAGCTGAACTGTTGTTGAATGATATTATCTTGGTCAATCGTGGTGCGATTGCGGAACAATTTGTTGGACAAGAGTTATTAGCGTACTCACCTAACTATGAAGAAGCCAAATTATTCTTTTGGTGTCGTGAAAAAAAATCCAGTATGGCAGAGGTTGATTATATTATTTCCGTTGGTTCCCAACTGATCCCCATTGAGGTTAAAGCCGGCTCAACCGGTCAATTAAAATCCTTACATTTATTAATGCATGAGAAAAACATGCCATTAGGTGTTCGAGTCTCTCAATTACCACTCCATTTTGATGGTCGCATTTTATCTGTTCCTATCTATATGGTTAGTGAGATTACGCGCTTGGTGGGTGCAATGCGTTAAGTTAAGATCACCGCATCCTCAAGCTCTTCAACCCTTTAATCTGATTCGGAATCATATACACATAGCGCTGAATCAATTGACGAGCCTGCTCAATCATTAAAGGCTTGGTGATCGCCCCTTCCATAAAATAATAATCACAATCCGTTTTTACGACATCCGCATCAAACCCAGTTAAGGCGATAATAGGCACACAATAGCCACTGTCTTTCTCAAGTTGTCTGATATGTTTGGCTAATAAATATCCGGTGGTTCCTTCTAACCCAATATCCATCAAGATAAAATCGTATTTCCCCAATTGAAAACATTTATCCAACTCCGCCTCTGTTTCAGCAGTGTCAACCTGACACAGCAGTCCAACCAACATGGCTTGAACGGATTGTTTTGCAATGGGATTATCTTCAATCAACAATACTTTCGGTGACTTAGATGGATCGCGCTGCATGTTCGCCGGATAGGGCCTACGCTCGGCTTGCATATTTTCTGCCTCTGACAATGTTGCGCGGGCTTGTAGCTCTAAATATCGACGCGCAGTCACATCAACCAGACACACCATCAGCCCCGTGCACGCACCATCCTTATTTTTTAAAGGCACACGTGTAGCCTCATAATGAAATACCAGTCCACGTAAATCAGTCACAGGCGGTTCTAATACATCGTATTGTGCTTGCTCGCTTGCCAGTGCCTCTTGGTCGGTTTGCTGTAACAACTTTGATCGCATGCTCATCCAGCTTAATTTTTTATCAAAATAATCATAAATGGACGCATTCATGTCTTGTATCGTGCTCAAACCAAATACGGTGAGGAGTTTTCCATTGAGGTGCGTGACCTGTCCGGACGCGTCAATGACATATAAAAAATAAGGTAAAGCGTGGATGATGGCTTGTAATTCTGCATCGGCTTCATGAGTGGCTTTGGGGCGAGACATCCTGTTTCTCCGTAACGACTGATTAATGCAATATAGCAAAGAGGGTGACGCGACACCACCCTCATAGGATATACACCCAAGCCGCAAGCGCTTGCGCTTGCGGATTTAGACGAACTTGCCCTGCTCAATCGTTAAGGCTCGGATACATCGAGCGCTATTCATGCTAAGCTTCAGCCTTATCATCCCCCATAAGCTCCTCTTTATGCGTATTGTCTTGCCATTACTGTTCTTGTGCTACTCCCTCACCGCCTTAGCGAGCCATCCCTCCTGCGACCCCATCGCCATCCACGATGCTATTTCACTCAAAACGGCTCACCCTGTTTTTATTTTATTTCATAATACCGCCGCTCATACCGTATTCATCGCGCATCAAGAGGAATCTTCGGATTCTTCCGCTTGGTCGAGCAGGATTGAGCCGGGAAAATGGTCTGTTTTATCGTTTGATCAAAAAAAATTATTGCTCAATTGCGTCGAGTCTTACCCAGGCCATGAGCAGTTAAGTCCTTGCCAGACGCTGCTGAATGTATGCCAGTTGAAGATGACAACCCCTCATGAACCTGGGGTCATCTGGCTATCTGAAAATACCTCGCAACCGCAATTACCACAAGAGACGCAATCAGTGGTACACTAATCTCCTGTTTATTTATTTTTAAGGGGGATGACGTGTCAAAAAAACACGCAGATCCTTTCTACGATCGAGAGAAAGAAAAATACGCTCAACCCATTCCGAGTCGAGAGTTCATTTTAAAAACACTCACCGAGTTTGGGCGTCCCATGACGCGCCAACAGTTGATTGAAAAATTAAACATCAAGCAAACTGAAGACCAAGACGCGCTCGGCTTTCGTTTAAAAGCCATGCTGCGTGATGGACAAATCATGCAAGATCGAAAAAACCGCTTTTGCCTCTTAAATCACATCAACTTGATCCGCGGTCGTGTCCACGGCCACCCGGATGGCTTTGGGTTTTTGATTCCTGAGCAGGCTGAGGATGACATGGTGTTGTCTCCTGGTGAAATGCGCGGTGTCATGCATGGCGATTTGGTCCTTGCTTATCCTATTGGTCTAGACAGACGAGGCCGAGTAGAAGCAAAAATTCACGAAATCGTCGAACATGCGAATACCAATATTGTTGGAAAACTATGTATCCAACACGGCATTGGCTCTGTCATGCCAGATAACAAACGCCTGACCCAAGATATCACCATTTTGCCCGATGAATTTAACGGCGCAAAAGAGGGTCAAATCGTCTTGGTGGAAATTATTTCTTATCCGAAAAAACGCCAGCAAGCCATTGGAAAAATCATCCATGTTTTAGGCGACCATATGGCGCCAGGCATGGAAATCGAAATCGCGGTCTATGCACATCACATTCCCACGGAATGGCCTGAAGCTGTCCTGAATGAAATGAGCAAAGTGCCCATGCAGGTCAAAGAAGCTGACGTCACAGGTAGAAAAGATCTGCGGCACCTCCCATTTGTCACCATCGATGGTGCAGATGCAAAAGATTTTGATGATGCGGTCTATTGTGAACGTACCAAGCAAGGTGATTTTCGACTTTTTGTTGCTATTGCAGATGTCAGCCATTATGTTCAACCTGGCTCAGAACTCGATAAAGAAGCAGCTAGACGCGGCAACTCCGTTTATTTTCCCGGAAAAGTCATCCCGATGTTACCTGAGGCTTTATCCAATGGGATTTGTTCGTTAAATCCTCATGTAGATAGGTTGTGTCTTGTCGCAGAGCTGTGTATTACTCCCTTAGGAAAAATCAAACATTCACACATTTATCGCGGCGTGTTTCATTCTCATGCGCGACTCACCTATACCCAAGTCGGGCTTTGGTATCAACAACAACAAACCGACGCCGAGCACCAACCCCTCTGGCCCGCACTGCAAGCCTTATTTGCACTCTATCCTTGCTTACACGCGGCCAGACAAAAGCGCGGTGCCTTAGACTTCGATACCATCGAAACGCAGATTATTTTTGATGATCAACGAAAAATCAAAGAAATTCTCCCCCTCATTCGCAACGATGCCCATCGACTCATTGAAGAGTGCATGTTAGCTGCCAATGTGGCTGTTGCAGAATTCCTCGAAAAAACAGAATTACCTGTGCTTTATCGGGTTCATCCTGCGCCCGAAGAAGAAAAAATCATTGCACTTCGCGAATTTTTAAGTGAAATCGGCTTGCGATTAGGTGGCGGAAAAAAACCAGCCCCTAAAGATTTTCAAAAGACGCTGCAAGATTTAACGGGAAAGCCTGAGAAAAAACTGATTGAAATGATCATGTTACGCTCGCTAAAGCAAGCACAATATATCGAGCAAAATGATGGGCATTTTGGTCTTGCATATCCTGCTTATACCCATTTTACGTCTCCAATTAGACGCTATCCTGATTTACTTATCCATCGAGCACTGGCTCATGCCATTGACCACTCCAATTCGTTCCCTTATGCCTATACCAAAGCAGAGATCGGCCGCATTGCTAAACACAGCTCTCAAACAGAGCGTCGTGCGGATGAGGCAACCAGAGATGCCGTACTGTGGCTCAAATGCGAATACATGCAAAATCGCTTAGGCCAAACGTTTACTGGCACCATTTCTGGCGTCACAGCATTTGGGCTATTTATTGAATTAGACCAAATTTTCGTTGAAGGACTGGTCCATATCACCTCTTTAAAAAGTGATTATTATCACTTTGACCCAACCAAACATCGCCTGGTCGGTGAACGCGGGGGGCACATTTATCGACTGGGTGAAAAAATGACGGTGTTAGTCGCCTCAGTCAATCTTGATGATCGAAAAATTGATTTTGACCCCATCGACGAAGGGGCCGTGCATGACTGAATGCCTTATTTATGGCGTCCATGCAGTCCATGCAAGCCTTAATCACCCTAAGCGCCAGTGTCTGGCCTTATGGGTGAGGGAAGAAAAATTAAACCCGCGACTTGAAGCACTCATAGCAGATGCAACAGCAAAACGCGTCCCCATTCATTTTGCATCCAACCAGGCACTGAACCAAAAATTTGGTGATATCGTCCATCAAGGCGTTATCCTCATCACTGAGCCCCTGCCCGCCTACACAGAGCAAGATCTTCCTAATCTGATTCAACTGAGCCCCGCACCGTGCCTCTTACTGTTAGATGGCATTACAGATCCCCACAATTTAGGCGCATGCCTGCGCGCAGCAGACGGCGCTGGCGCACAAATGGTGATTCTACCTAAAGACAAAAGCGCATCGACCGATAGCCCCATCGTGCATAAAGTCGCCTCTGGTGCTGTCGAATCAATACCGTGTATTCAGGTCACCAATTTGGTTAGAACCATCAAACAATTACAAGCGCTTGGCATTTGGGTTTATGGTGCGGCCGGTGAAGCAACAAAATCACTCTGGGAGATGGATTTCAAGGGCCCCACAGCAATCATCATGGGCGCTGAAGGCGCCGGATTAAGACGACTCACCCGTGACAGTTGTGATGAATTATTTTCACTGCCGATGCAAGGACAGGTCAGTAGTTTGAATGTGTCCGTGGCGACGGGGATTTGCCTTTATGAGGTGATGAGACAGCGGTTATAAGCCCGCTCTCCCCCAACAGGCCTTCCTCACATCAACATCATACCTCAACAAATACACCGTATCTGGGATATTAAACTCCGGTTGCGGCGTAATCGAAATTTTATCTATCACTTCAAAATGGCTGCTCAAAAATTTTAAAAATTTCATGTTATTTTCAAGCACATGCATGTAGCCTGCTTTAAACCCTTCGCGCTTACCGTCAATAAAGCAACGCATGGTTAACCCTTTAAATAAGTTAAGCCGCGTATACTGTGGATTACACGCCATAGAATAGACATACTTTCCATCGACCGGCAATTCACGAAAAAACGGCGTAATGGTTTTAATTTTTTCTTCACTCAAGTACGAATACAACACATCAGGCAACACATGCATACTGGTCGGATAAATCGTCATGACCGCTTCTATTGTTCCATCCACCTCAGCAACTAACGTGTTTTTGTAATACATGTTGGTGTCTCGGTCAGCGACGACCGATTCAATGATCTCTTGCACATTGTTTTTTTCAAACAAGCCATCTAACAAATAATGGCTAATCCCCACGGTCGCTTGATACAAATAAGACGCGATGGGTGTAATGTCTCTTAATGTCCCTGGTCTGTATATGACTGTCATTTGTTTGCTCTCTATAAAGGACGTAGGTTGGGCCTCGGCCCAACATCCAATCTCATTGTTGGGCCGAGGCCCAACCTACAAGCAATCACAAATCATCTGCACAGTTGCCTTGATCTCCTCCGCAGTATGCTCCGCATTAATAAAAAACCGTAACCTGGCTTGCGATCGCTTTACTGCAGGATAAATCATCGGTTGTACATAAATGCCCTTCGCTAACAATCGATCAGATAATTTCACAGCCGCCACATCATTGGAAACTAACACAGGAATCACGACGATCCCCTCACTGAGCCCTGTATTTAATCCGGCCGCTTTTGCCAGAGATAAAAAAAGCTGGCTGTTCGCGCGCAATTGCCTGACCCGCTGTGGCTCTTGCTGCATGATCTCCATTGCTTTTAAACTGGTTGCGGCCATCACTGGCGATAAGCCTACTGAAAAAACAAATCCTGCTGCATGATATTTCAATAACTCAATTAAAACACGATCGCCCGCAATGTACCCGCCACACCCAGCAAACGCTTTACTCAGTGCCCCCATGTAGATCTCTATACGGCTGGCTTCTATCCCAAAATGCTCTCGAACACCTGCTCCACGTGCACCCAACACCCCAATAGAATGCGCCTCATCAACCATGAGAATCGCGTCATGCTTTTCTTTTAAATTCACTAAGTCGGGCAAAGGCGGTAAATCGCCATCCATGCTATACAAGCCCTCAATCACAATCAGTACTCGTTCATATTTTGCACGGTGCTCTGTCAATAATTTATCTAACGCTTCACAATCATTGTGGCGAAATGAGCGGGTGGCTGCACCTGATAATTTTGCACCTTGAATAATGCTGTTATGACATAACTGATCGTAGACGACCAAATCCCCTTCGCCAAAAAGACAGGAAATTGTCGACATATTAGCGGTATAGCCACTGACAAATGTCAAACTATCTTCAACCTGTAATAAAGTACTGAGTGTGCGTTCTAACTGATACAAAATAGGGCGATCCCCACCCACCAGACGACTCGCAGAAACAGACGTTCCATACACATCAATGGCCTCTTTTGCAGCTTGAGAAACACTTGCATGCCCAGCTAAATTTAAATAATTAGAAGAGCAATAATTAATGCATTCTCGTTGATTGACCACTAAGCGAGAACCCGCAATCCCGTCGACTAATTTAAAATAAGGCATGGCGATTTGTTCTCTATCTAGCAGTTTTCGTCGCAACTGATAGCGAACATAGTCTGAGTAACGACTAAAAACGCTTTCTTTTTCTATCACGTCTTGCACATCATCCGTCATTTAGGCTCCATCCTCGTCAAGCAAAAATGCCTTTACTGTTTGCACTAAGCGCCCCACCAATTCATGCGCTTCTTCATCTGTCATGATCAGTGCAGGTAAGAGTCGAATCACCCGCTCATTGGTGATATTGAGCAATAACCCATGCTTCAGAGCAACCGTTTTTAGTTTATCAAGCGGCCTGTCGCATTCAATGCCAATCATTAAGCCTTTACCACGAATCGCACGTACCATCGGCACATCTTCGAATGCCTGTTGTAACGCCTGTTGCAACAAAACACCTAACTGATGCGCACGCAGGCATAATTGGTCTCGCTCAATCACATCAAGAACAGTCAGCGCAACTGCACAAGCCAGCGGATTCCCGCCAAAGGTGGAGCCGTGATTCCCTGGCTTAAATAAGTCTTTAACACGCTCGCCAATTAAACAGGCCCCGATTGGAATACCGTTAGCCAATCCTTTTGCTGTTGTCACCACATCAGGTTGAATCCCGAGCGACATATAAGCAAAATAACTCCCGGTTCTTCCGTTACCCGTTTGAATTTCATCTAAAATCAATAGCCACTCTTTTTCTCGACAAAATGTAGCGAGCGCTCGCAAATAAGATTCATCTGCAGGAATCACCCCAGCCTCGCCTTGAATAGGTTCAAGCATCACGCCAACCACATCTTCTCGATGCGATACAATTCGAGAAATCGCTTCTAAATCATTAAAAGGCGCACGCAAAAATCCTGACACCAAAGGCTCAAACCCCGCCTGAATTTTCCGACTTCCAGACGCACTCAATGCAGCAAGCGTTCGACCATGAAACGCTTGCTCCATGACGATCAGCGTGGGCGTTTCCACCCCTCGCCGATGACCATACAAGCGCGCCAGTTTAAATGCAGACTCATTTGCTTCAGCGCCTGAGTTCGAAAAAAAAGCTTGGCTTGTCCCCGACAACTCAGTCAATCGCTCGGCCAACGCCTCTTGTTGACGAATGTGAATGCCGTTAGACACATGAATAACCTTAGCGGCCTGCTCTTGAATGGTCCGAACAATATCGGGATGCGCATGACCTAATCCGTTTACGGCAATCCCACTATAGGAGTCTAAATAGCAATTTCCAAGCTCGTCATAAACCCAAATGCCTTTCCCATAGGTAATTGCAATCGGGAGGGGAAGATAAGTCGTAATTCGTGCTCCCATGCGACCTCCTTCAAACGTACTGCTCATTCACATAATCCCAGTTGACCAACTCCCAAAACGCATTCAAATAATCTGGGCGGCGATTTCGGTAATCAATGTAATAAGCATGTTCCCACACATCACACGTCAATAACGCTTGATTTCCCTCAGTCATCGGCGTTCCGGCATTAAACGTCGTCACGATTTTTAATTCGCCTGCTTGTGTTTTAACTAACCATGTCCACGCTGAACCAAATGCGGTTGCAGCTGCTTTAGTAAACTCTTCTTTAAACTGAGCAAACGATCCAAAGGTTGTATCAATAGCGGTTTTGATAGCTCCAACCGGTTCTTTCCCACTGTCTGGTGATAAGCAATGCCAATAAAAAGTATGATTCCATACTTGTGCGGCATTATTAAATAAAGGCCCTGTCGCTTGTCTGATAATATCCTCTAATGAGGCCTTTTCAAACGGTGTGCCCTCAATAAGTTTATTTAAATTATTCACATAAGCTTGATGGTGTTTTCCGTAATGATATTCTAAGGTTTCTTCTGAAATATGGGGTGCAAGTGCGCCCATTGAATAGGGTAATGCGGGAAGTTCAAATGTCATGTTAGCGTCCTTTTTTTGATGAGATTCATAGTCTAGCACGCCATTCTCAGACACTGAACTATTGTTTATACACCCAGATCAGAATAAAGTTTATCAAACATCTCTATCAGGAGTTATCCATGCTCAATCCCCCCGAAGGTCGCGCGATTCTACGCAACCCACTCAAAAACAAAGACATTGCCTTCACCCAACAAGAGCGAGACAAACTGGGTTTGCATGGTCTGTTACCCGCCCATGAATCAACGTTAGAAGAACAGTGTCGACGCGCGCATGATCAAATTCTAAAAAAAGATACCGATCTTGAAAAACACATTTATTTACGAGTCCTACAAGACACCAATGAAGTGCTGTTTTACGCCTTACTCACTAGGCACATTGAAGAAATGATGCCCCTCGTTTATACGCCGACGGTGGGCGCTGGTTGCGTTTATTTTAGCCATATTTACCGGCACCCCCGAGGACTTTTTCTCAGTTACCCCTTAAAAGATCGCATGAAAGAATTTTTCGCTCATCCTAGCTATGACTCTATCAAAACCATTGTTGTCACCGATGGTGAGCGCATCTTAGGATTAGGTGATCAAGGGGCGAATGGCATGGGCATTCCCATTGGAAAACTATCCTTGTATACCGCTTGTGCAGGCATTCATCCTGCAACCACCCTGCCAATTATGCTTGATGTGGGCACCAATAATCCCAAACACCTAGCCGATCCGCTCTACATTGGTTGGCATCACGAACGCATTCAAGGCAAAGCGTATGATGATTTTATTGATCAGTTTGTAACTACAATTAAAGAGAGATTTCCTCATGTTTTACTACAATGGGAAGATTTTGCCCAACAAAATGCCAACCCCATTCTTGCGCGATATCGCGATCAACTCTGTACCTTTAACGATGATATTCAAGGCACGGCCGCTGTCACCACGGGGACTTTATTAGCCGCCATCAACGTCACACAACTCCCTTTAACCGAGCAACGCATTGCGGTCTTAGGAGCGGGCTCCGCAGGATGCGGCATTAGCAGCATGATGATGAGGGCCATGTGCGAACAAGGTCTCACCGAAGCACAAGCTAGAGAACGTTTTTTCTTAATTGATAGAGGCGGCGTCCTTCAAGACACTCAACCCCATCTTTTTCCATTCCAACAACCCTTTGCAAAGTCTGCCAATACGTTCTCCACCTGGAAACTGAGTGATCCAAATCATGTGTCGCTAGAAGACGTGATCCGCAATATCCACCCCACCGTATTGATTGGCGTATCAGGACAAGCCAGTGTCTTCACTGAACCGCTGATTAAAGACATGGCCGCTCATGTGAAACGACCCGTTATATTTCCTCTTTCAAACCCCACTTCGCATTGTGAAGCAACGCCGCATGATCTGTTAACTTGGACGCAAGGCCGAGCGATCATTGGAACAGGCAGCCCGTTTGCACCCGTGAAATATGGTGATGAGACATTCTCGATTGCACAAACCAATAATGCATATATTTTCCCAGGGCTAGGCCTAGGTGCGTTAGCTGCAAAAGCCTCTCGCGTATCCGATAGCATGTTCATGGCAGCTGCGACCACCTTAGCGGAGATGTCTCCTGCTAAGCTTGATCCCAAAGCACCGCTGTTGCCAAGACTCAATACCATCCGAGAAGTTTCAAAGCAAATCGCTTTTGCTGTCGCTAAAGCGGCATTCAAAGAGGGGTTGTCTGTTTATCAGAAAGAGTCCGAGCTTGAAGCCGCAGTGGAGAAATTTATTTGGGAGCCGGTGTATACGTAATCAAGGAATCCGAGCCGCGACCGTTAGGGAGCGGAAATTTTAAATCTCCGCGCTTTTAACACTTCCGCTCCCTAACGGTCGCGGCTCGGATTCCTCGCGGTGTTTGAACCTTTTGACAGCGCGTCCAACTTCGAGTAAACTACGCTCGCGAGGTTGGACTTGCTATGTGTCATTCCACTGGGTCGATTGGCGACACACCGATTGGCCCTTTCTAAGCCTTTATGATAAAAGACTATTTAAAAACAGCCCCACAATATCTGATTCCTAAGCGATTGCTAACTGTCCTGATTGGCCTGTTCGCTGATTGCACACAAGTTAAATTTAAAAACTTTTTTATTAAGCACTTTATTCATCATTATCAGGTGAATATGCAAGAAGCACTTCATCCCGATCCCACAAGCTATCGCACCTTTAATGACTTTTTTATTCGCCAACTGCATCCTTTGGCAAGACCCATGGGGAAAGCCACACTCCTTTGCCCAGTTGATGGCTGTATCGGTCAAATCGGTCAAATCAAAAACGGCGAACTCTTGCAAGCCAAGGGCCGAAGTTACACCTTACAACAGCTTATTCATGACGCAGAAAGAGCCCGCGTTTTCCAACAAGGCCTCTACGCCACGCTTTATCTTGCGCCCAAAGACTACCACCATATTCACATGCCTATGGATGGACACGTTCGCAAGGTGATTTATCTACCCGGAAAATTATTCTCAGTTCAACCAGCAACCACGCGCGTTGTGCCGCGTCTTTTTTCTCAAAATGAACGTGTCGTTATTTTTTTTGATACCCCTATTGGTGAAATGATCATGGTGTTGGTAGGTGCGGTGATTGTAGGCAAAATCGCCACCTCTTGGCATGGTGAGTTTAAACGCTCAAACACCATTCAACAGTATGATTACCCCGCAGGACAGCTCAGCGTAAAAAAAGGGGATGATATCGGTTATTTCAAGCTGGGTTCTACGGTTATTTTGATGTTGGCTCCGCAGGGCGAGCTGGCTTGGGACCCCCAGTTGAAAGAGAATGAGGTGGTAAGATTACATCAAGATCTGTCAGTGTCGTTGTAGGGACGGTGCTGGGTCGGTGCTGGGTTGGTGCTGGGTCGTTGTAGGGGGGGCAAAGGAGCCAAACTCTAGACCAACAGGTTGCTGAAAACTTTCGGGCGACGTGCCCACCGTCGCTCCGAGCCACCGGTGGGCACGTCGCCCTGGAAGACTCAGCCGCCTGTTATTTCATCGCTAGGCTCCTTTGCCCACCCTACAACGACCCAGCACCAACCCAGCACCAACCCAGCACCGACCCAGCCACCAACCCAGCACCAACCCAGTACCGACCCAGCACCAACCCAGTACCGACCCAGCCACCAACCCCAACAATTTACAAAACCACTCCTTCATAGACCAGTGCGACCGGCCCCGTCAGCGACACGCCCTGCGTTCTATCCAACCACGCCACGATCAATTCCCCACCCGGCAACCCGACCACAAGCTTCGAAGGCATCTGATAGAAGGTCATCGCAATCACCGCAGCGGCAACAGCCCCGCTCCCGCAGGCTTGTGTCTCACCGCATCCGCGCTCATACACCCGTAAATCGATACGTTGAGGTGACGTCAGCGTCATAAACTCAACATTGGTTTGTAAAGGAAACCCGGGATGCTCGCTGATGGCTTTTCCTAAGCCCGCGACATCCATCTGGGTTAAATCATCAACCAGCATCACCGCATGAGGGTTGCCCATGTTAACCGCATGCAATTTCACTTCAGTTTCCTCAATCATCACCGTATAACACCCTTGCAGCTCAGGTAGGGTCACAGGAATAAGGGGAGCAGAAAAAATTGGGGGTGCAAAGACCACACTCGCCGCATGATCCTCTTGTAGAATCAGCGTCATACAGGTCGTTTGTGTGGCAACAGTAAATTTGAGTTTTTTTGTTAGGCCGTAATGGTGGGCAAACCGTGCCATACATCTTGCGCCGTTCCCACATTGAGCGACTTCATTGCCATCAGCATTAAAAATACGGAATAAAAAATCAATATCAGGTTGATGGCTTTTTTCAATCAGCAAACACTGATCAAATCCAATCCCTGTATGCCGATCTGCCCAGTGTTGAATGGTTTTTTTATCTAATGAAAGAGACTGCGTCACCCCATCAATAACCATGAAGTCATTGCCTAAACTGTGCATTTTAGTAAAGCGTACTGACATTGGGATCGGCGCTCCTATTGGGTGAGTCGGGTAGGTATAAGGGTCCGCGTTGGCCGCAGGCTAAGAGGGTGAGGAGAATAAGGCTGATGGATATTAATTTATACACGGGTTCTTTATCTCCGATTTATTGTGGGGGTGTTGTGGGTCGTTGTAGGGTGGACAAAGGAGCCAAACTCTAAGCTAACAGGTTGCTGGAAACTTTCTGGCGACGTGCCCACCACCGCTCCGAGCCACCGGTGGGCACGTCGCCCTGGAAGACTCAGCCGCCTGTCATTTCATCGCTAGGCTCCTTTGCCCACCCTACAACGACCCAGCACCAGCCCAGCACCGACCCAGCACATCCAACACCAACCCAGCACCGTAGGTTGGGCCTTGGCCCAACAAATCCGACCTATACCGCAGACAACGCCTTCACATTCGGATCTTTCGCATAGGCCTCTAACACATCAGCGACTAATTCTTGCACCACCGATGACTTCACATCTTCGGTCACAATCCCACGCTCGTCTTTAATCGACGCCAAGCGTAATTCTAATTCTTTTGCCACTGAGCCTTTTGGAAACAGCGTCGCTAATAACCGTCTTGCTTCAACAGGACCAAGATGTCGATACAATTGGTTGCGTACGTTCACATCTTCTGCGGTCGTACTAAACGCCCATAATTCAACCGGCCCCAAAGTTAAGGTTAACAATTGGAGGTTGATCCCCAATTTGGTTGCAAACTGAACCAAAAAGGTTGCGCCACCCTCTCCTGGCCCATGCACACTATTGCGCAAAGCCGTCTTGGCAGTTTCAGATAGTCCAAAAATTTGTGTCGTGCGCTCAATCGCTTGTGTAGGCCCTGCATCCATAATATAAATCGAGGTTGCAAAATCAATCATCACGGGATCAAAGTCATCTACGGACTGTGACAATAAGGCAATTTGCACGCCCCATTTTCGACCTTCACGCATATCTACAATCACTTGCTCACGCACCGACTGTGACTTCGACGTACGATGGAACTCATCGTAAACAATACGCTTAGGATCTTCACGAATTTCGACAATACGCGCCCGATGATATGAGCGATATTGCTCAGGAATACTCTCCAGCGCTGACTCCGTCAAATAATAATGCCTAGCAAGCGTATATCTGGCCAACATATACATCACGGCAGTCTGCCTATCGGCCGCGTCTCCCCCGCTTTTTGCGACCTCATCTAAATCTAGAGAAACCACGCGCGCTTCTCCAATATCAAAACTCGTGACACGCGACAAAATAGGATATTCTCTGACGGCAGCTGAAATCATTCTGGTAAACGCGCTGATCAATGTTTCACCTGTCGGCGTCATGATTTTTTCATATAAATCTTCAATTGAAGGCGTACGGCAAATCGAGGGCGCATCAGCCAACAAGGGCATGGCATGACGTTGTGCTAGCTGCGCTTCATGTGAAAATCCTGCAGAATGCAGCGCATCAACCACTTCCCACCAAGTCGATTTAGAATCAACAACAAACCCGATTTCATCTAAAAGACTATCAATTAATTCATCAAGCCCCGATGTATAAAGCGATGGTGCGCCCTCATCGGTCAAATGTTTATATAACTCATCAACCGCCATTCCCACTAAATCGGCCATGCCGTCATAAGGCTTACCGCCCAAGGGCGTCGTTAATAAAGTCACAAAATTAACTAAAAACGACCGCTCAGCAGCAGTCGGAAACCGACAGCCCAATTGTGTATCAAACGGATTAATCGAATACTCTGGTGTCATCCTTAACCGGTAATATGCAACAAGATGTCGCTTTTCAATCGGTAACGCTTCTTTCAAAAGTGAAATCAGTCCACTACTTGATGGACCAATATCAATAATAGCTATCCGGGGTAATCTCGTTAAGCCACCTGATAAACATAGCGCTAAATTCAACGCATTAGATAACACCGATTTACCCGAACCAGGCCTTGCATATACTAAATCAATCCAAGTGGTTTGTTGTGTCGAACCCGGTTGAAAGGGCCAAGGCTTGCCATCGGGTGTCCGAAATAATAATGCGCCCGCATCCCAAGGTGAAGCAGGACGCGTCAGTGGCAACATCATCACCACATCCGATAAGGGTGCAACAGAAGGAATCGCCGTTGAGCGCGTCGTCATCGCAAGCATACTTGAAACCACCCCACCAAATGGGTCACCACAAACCTCTGAAACATCGGTCGAGCCCCAACCTTGAATAGCCTTAACTAACTCAGAACTACGCCGTCTTAATAACGGCAGGTCATGCTCAGGTGCCCAAGTTGTAGCTACAACGCGCAAACGCACAATCGCTTCATCACTATTGAGTTTTAAATATTTTAATAAATTGACCGCATCACTGAGTAAGCGATTTTGTGCGGAGGTAAAACTTAAAATGGATGCTAACAATCCTTTCAATCGAATCGTATTGAGTGCCTCACTTTCTATAAAAAAAGAAATTCTCCACGGTAAATGAGCCGGCAACACGCGACCAAACAAATGCATAAAAGAGCGAATATCTTTAGGAAATAAATCGATAAATACAGAAGAATACAATTTGCTCCCCACCAAAACAGTTCGCATGTCTTGTACAACCGCATCTCGAGGAATCACTTGTTTAGCGATAGGTGGCCATAGTAAATCGGATACATCACCTTCAAATGCACCAATTTCGCGAGGCATAATCGGATCGCCAGGTAAAGACGGCGCCCACTCTTGTGAGGTAAAATCAGGATCAGCCGTCATTCTGATTGCATTCAGTGCTTCATGAACCGGCATCACCTTAGCCAACACATTGAGCGTCTTTAAGTCACTCAGCACTGAACGCACAAACGCATCATGCAAATCTCGAATTTCAGGAACTGCCGCAAATACCGATTGTGAATTACGAAACGGCGGCAATTTCTTTTCTTGAATCATCTTCAATTTTGCTTTATTAGCGTCTTTTAGTTGATCGTTAGATAACGTTGTTGGGCGGGTATATAATACAAAATACACATGTTCTTCAGCACAATATTTAGACATAAAGCTAACGCGCTCGCGAAACAAATCGTCTAGCGATAAATCAATGCGTGATGCCGTAGCAGCTGCCCCACTATAAATACGCTCAATCAGGGGAACAATATTTTCTTTACTATGGCTAAAATAGACTTGCAGCGCGTGCCCAGGACGTCCCATTGCACCGCGCAATGAATTAGTAACCCCTTCAACGAGACGTTCAAACTCATCCTCCCCTATCACCCCAGTCACACCGTCAAGCTGCAAAAGAGAGAGTAACGAGCCATCATGATTCACAAGAACAATACTGCTATCTGCTGTTTCTAGCTCGCAATAGGATTCAGTGGTTTGCTGCAATGACACACTTAACCATGCAAAAAAGGTATCCATGCCTTCAAAAAAAGATTCAACAAACTGTCCCATATGGCTCCTGAATTAAGTGGTTCCTTTTAACGCATTCGCAGCCCAACGCTCAATTTGTATTCGAAATTTTGCACGAGAGGGTAGGAGTCGAACATGAGTAAAAATACGTTTCATTTCACTCTGATAAATCGCTGAATCAATAATTAACTGCCCTAAAACCGAAGGATCACTGGTCCCTTCACCAAACTTTTCCTCAACCATTTGCGCGCGAAATTTAAAATTTCGATATAAGGCTTGCGCCGTATTTTTATAACCCGTGTTATTCGTGATGGCGCAAAATAACACATGACACAAGCCATTGAGTTCCGGTTGGGTCATTTCGGGTAAGTACATCAACGTACCCCCACCATACCCACCAACCCCGACAGATTCGACAAAAAAACACTGGGCGCAAAAGCAACATGCGGTGACGAGATTACTCATTTTATTGTTTGAGAAATCACCGTCGACATTCACAACGTCTTGAAAATCAGCTGCTTGAAACCCACAAAACTGACAGCGATAACGATCCCTTCTCAATATTTTCAATTGAAATGCTTCAAATTTAGGATCAATTTTCCTCGCAGAATATAAGCGCCAAGCACCCAAGCTGGCTCTTAATTCCAACGGTAACGCTGTGAAGGCCTCCGCCATGCCACACCACCTACCTGTGTTGGTTTTTTATCCGCCCCACGCCGTTCCACTTGCACCAGCTGTTGTTGTCGTACCAAAAATTGACGAACCAGCCAGTTGTAACACGCTTGGGAAAAAGAGTAGCGCCGCGCCAATAAACAACAATGATATCGGACCACCAATTGGAATTTGTGTTGGGTTATCTTTATGTTGTTTAAACTTCATGATTGCCCCCAACGCAAAACCAATCCCAGCAACATAAGAAGCCGCTGTAATCAATTGGGCTATTGCACCAAACGAAGAGGTAATGGTTGAGGCCATACCGCCAAACGTAGTCGGCGCACTACCGGCTGCATATCCAACAGAAACTCCAATAGCTGTCTCTAACAACATCACCAAACCAATCTGAAAACTTAATTTACGCATCACTTTCTCCTTATTATTGTTTTTAATATTTTATAACATTCCAACCCCGCAAATACAATCAAATCACGACCCCCAAGCTGTGCCCATTGCACCTGCCGTTTGAGTTGTCCCAAAAATTGACATGCCAGCAATCCCTAGCACACTCGGGAAAAACAACAGTGCTGAAGCAATAAAAAGCATCGCGATAGGTCCGCCAATTGGAATTTGTGTTGGATTGTCTTTATGTTGTTTAAATTTCATGATCGCCGCCATTGCAAACCCAATCCCCGCAAGATACGAGCCTGCTGTAATCAGTTTTGCTATATCTCCAAACGATTGGGTGATTAATATTGCCATCCCACCGATAGTCGTGACTTGCGAAGATGCGGTGTTTGCAAATAGCATGAAGAACGCAAAGCCCAACACAACTTCCCAGCGACACGTCATCCCGAGCGCAGCGAGGGATCTCCTATGTGTAGGCACAATGCCAGCTTCAGGAGATCCCTCGCTGCGCTCGGGATGACGTAAATAACTACGCCACTGCTTGATTACTCTCATGCTTATCAACACTATGACGTACCATATAAAGTATTATTCACGATTTCCATGGTACTGACAATGTTAATCGCCAAGATTCCCCCGAAGACATGCATGAGCCCCTTTCCAGTTGAGCCGGCCTGTTGACCGCCTTGACTAGCAGATTTCGCAACCATCATCCATCCGCGAATAAACGCAATGTACCCAATGGTTTGGATGATGGTCGATATTGCGCGTCCCGCTTTACTACCGCCAAACAACGCGCTCATGGCAGGATTGTTGCTGCTACTTGAGCTATAGGCCAAAATGCTCGATGAACCAAAGGTCGAATTGATCATGATGCCTAATGCACTTGGCAGAAATAAAAGCACGGCCGAAACAAACAAATACGTCAGGGGCTCCTTCATGTTTGTCGTTGTCGATGTCATGGTTTTACCTTCTCCATACGCCTTTAAGGAATACAGCGCCTTAAACGCAAAGGCCAATCCCAATATGTAGCAGACGGCTCTTAATAAGGTTTGTACCGGGCCAAGATTATTCGCTAAATTATTTAAAATATTGGCGTTTTGAGCTGACCAAGTTGAAAAAGCCGAAAAATCCATGAGCGCTCTCTCAGTTATCTTGACGACTAAACCGAATGGTCTTTCCTGAGCTCGTCAGAACTCGACCTTGATTCGGATCAATCATCTGCACCGTACCATATCCCGCTAACTGCGAGCCCTCTCTGACTGACACTGTATCGGAGCCATCTGCAGAAATCAACCAAGCTCGCCCAGGAATCAATGCTTGTACAAAATAACTCGTCCTCGTGCCCATTCCGCGCATCTTGCGTGGCTTTGGTTTTGTCGCACCCTTAATGACTTTTAACTCCAGGATCTGCATCGCTTGGGTTTGAGCATCTAGTTTTTCACTTAAACGCGCAATGGTGTTGGTGAGTTCGGTCAGTTTGTCCGCGGTAGACTGCACACTGGCCTGGACACTCGACATTTGATTATTTAAATTAGATACATCTCCACGCAGGCCGTCACTCGCAGACGATAAGGATGAAATTTTTTCATCCATCATACGGGTATGTTGATCTGATTCCCCCGCCATCATGGGTTGGCTTGATTGTATTGGAGGTATAGCGGGCATGGCGGGCTCTACTTGTACCACAGGTGCTGGAGGGCGTGTGATCAAGTCGACTTTAGGTTCATGATGAAAGTGAGCAATTAATTTATATATCACCACCAGCCAGACGACCACGCCCACCACAATAATGGCATTACGCTGCACGGGAGCTAGCCCAGACATCAGCTGACTTACCCCCTGAGCGCCACCCCCTGCAGGGGCAGCGACTGGAGGCTCATCTTGAGACACTGCACCTGGATCTTCTAATGCTTCTGGTGTGCCGCCTAATAGATCTGCGTCATCCAATTGATATTCATCATTCTTTTTATCGGCCATCTTGCAATTACTCCTTCACATCAATCCGCCAACTTCGCATCTTGCGTAAATAACACCCCAATCCCCGTGCCGGAGGCCACTTCAATGGTCACTGGGCGGTTCACATTTTGCTGAGCCACTTGACCCCAACTTTTACCAACGGTCGCAAGCCCAATGACCGCATTTTCCATGGCTGAACGGTTAATCCCGTTTTGCACCGTTATATTGTCACCACCGCCGGTTCCGCCAATGGTGACTGAGGTATTTGCAGATTGAAAGGCGTTACCAAACCCTTCGATAAATGAAGCCGCAAACATGGAGCCATATCGAGATAAATAATGATTATCAACCCGACCAGACAATGCGGTTCGACCTGTTTCAGGATCAATCGCAAACGCGCTGATGGTTTGGGTATGCCTTACCCCAGGGACAGAGAGCGAGTTAAACATGATCACCATTTTATCTGCATGCGGTGGGAGCGTAAAGCTACCAATTAATTTCGAACCTTTTAATTTACCCACAACAATCGTGGCCAATATAGGGCTGGGTTCGTCTGTATTGACCGTGGTATCCATCACGGCAAAGGTAATATCCCCTGATTTAATCGCAACCACACCCGAGTCATCACTCATCCCTTCACTTGAAAGAGAAGACGGCGCAGATTTAATGCTCGATGCGCCAGCGCCCTCTTTGTCGGTATCTTTATCTTTGTCACCACCAGAGCCTGATGTATAGGCCTGAGTGCTCACTTTTTTCCAGCCTTGCAACAATTGAGTCCCCGCTCCTGACATAGCGCCGACGCGCTGTTGGATTGCCTGTGCATGCTGTTGAGCCGTCATTTCGATATGTTGCCGATTCATCACATTCTGTAACTGCTGAATATTGGCTTGTTGTGGTCCACTCACAACACCAGGAGTTCCGGCAGCTGCTGCGCCCGGCTGCTGCGCCTGAGGTGCACCGCCGCCATCAGGCAACCCTGAAACAGAAGTGGTGGGTAATGGTATTCCTGCCCGCATTAAATCAGCGGCCGTATACCCTGCTTTCATCAACGCCTTAGCCGATACACCTACTGCTTTTAGCTCGCTAGCAGTAAACCCTGCATTTCTCATTTGTGTGACTGAAAATCCCGCTCTATCTAAGTCTTGCGCGCTAAAACCTGCGTCTTTTAAGTCAGCTGCTGAAAATCCTGCGGCTTTCAACTCTGCCGCATTAAACCCAGCACTCTTTAAGTCCTTTGCTGAAAACCCGGCATCTTTTAACGCAGTTGCAGAAAACCCAGCTTGTTTTAAATCTTGTGCACTAAAGCCTGCATCTTTCAGCTCTCTTGCTGAGAACCCTGCATCTTTTAAATCTTTTGCTGAAAACCCTGCCGCTTTTAGCTCGGCCGGAGTAAACCCTGCGTTTTTCAAATCAGCCGCAGTGTACCCTGCTGATTTTAATTCCGCCGCCGTATACCCTGCCGCCTTCAATGCACTTGCACTACAGCCCAATGATTGACGAATCGATTCTGCAGACACGCCAGACAATTGAGCGGCACGTAATGCACTAAAACTACAATCCGCAACCTTCGTTGATGCGGTTGGCAGCCCTTCACCTTCCGCCTGTTGCACATCCGCCGGAGAAAACCCTGCTTTGAGTAAATCAGCTGAACTAAAAGCAGCTTTAGCTAACTGTGCTGCTGTGAACCCTGCCGCTTTTAACTGCGTAGCACTACATCCATTCATTTGATGAATCGCAGTCGCGCTCACTCCCTTGTCGCGCAACACCATCAACGCTTGAGCATCACACCCTGCTTGACGCACCTCGGCAGCAGTCACGCCAGGAGGTAATGATTTGGCCACCATTTCTTCTGCGCGTTTAATATCAGCGGGAGAATATCCGGCTTTCAATAAATCACCCGAACTGAACCCCGCGTCAGCTAAGTTCTGCGCAGTAAATCCAGCTGCTTTTAATTGCGAAGCATTACATCCGTTCACGCGATGAATCACTTCGGCGTTCACTCCCTCAGCCCTCAATCGCGCTAACGCTTGTGGATCACATCCTGCTTGACGCACATCAGCCACACTCACTCCAGGAGGGAGTTCCTTCATAATGTTGACTCCGGCGGCTTCGGCTGCCTCAGCTTTTTGAACCTCTTCGGGTGAATACCCCGCAGCCGCCAGTTGTGCAGGGGTTATTCCCGCTTTTAATAACGCACCGGCGGAGAACCCGGCTTGTTTTAATTCATCCGGCGTAAATCCTGCTTTAAGTAATTCAGCTGCGTTATATCCACCATCACGCAACTGCTGAGCGCTATAACCTGCCGCTTTTAATTGAGCAGCGCTACAGCCGCTCATCCGCCGAATTGCTTCCGCGCTCACCCCTTTTTCACGTAACTTAGTCAATGCTGTCGCATCACAACCCGCTTGATGGACCTCAGTCGCAGTGACACCAGGCGGTAGCCCGATCGCTGCGATTTCAGCTGGGGAAAAGCCTGCTTTTAGCAGGTCATCTTTACTAAACCCAGCATCACCTAGCTGCGCGGCTGAAAACCCTGCTATTTTGAGTTGCGTCAGACTACAGCCACTCAACCGCCGAATAGCACTGGCACTGACCCCTTCTTCTCGGAGCTTACTTAAGGCTTGAGCATCACACCCCGCTTTGCGCACGTCAGCCGCAGTCACGCCCGGTGGTAGCCCGCCTAAACCATCAAGGACTGCATTGCCCACTCCAGCGCCTTTTAATTCGTCTGCAGAATACCCTGCGTCTCTTAATTCTTGGGGTGTAAATCCGGTCGATAATAAATCGCATGCGCTATAACCACAGGCTTTTAATTGAGTGGCGTTTGATCCGGCTGCTTTTAAATTTGCTGCGGTATATCCTGCTAATTTTAAGTCAGGGCAGGTGCAGACCAATTTTAACTCAGGTAGGGTATACCCTGCCTCCTTCAATTCAAGACAGGAGCACGCTTTACGCATGACCGCCAGTGCAGCGCCTTGTGTGATGGCTTTTTTCATGCTGGCGACCGAACAATGCGCCGCTTTCAGGTCGTCATACCAAATACTCTGAGCATTCTGCGCACCTTCCATGGTCAACCCAACAAAACCGATAGCACCGGGGGCTGAAATCACTTGCACGCCTTTTCCAAACTCCTGCATTTGGACTAGCGTTGGAATCGCGCTGGTCCCTTGTTGAAGCGCTTTAACGGCTTGCTGCGTATTTTGCTCTGTCTGTAGTTTAACATACTGCGCAGAGGGATTCAGCGCGCCCGGGACAGAACGAATCCCTGGCGATCCGCCCAAAGTACTCCCGCCAGTGAGTGGATTAGCACTTTTGCCAATAAAATGCAGCACTGCAAAAACCATCGCCACCACCAAAATGGTCATCGTAAAAATAAGGATAAGCCGGGTCCGGGAATTATTTAATATCGCTTTCAAAGTATCTTGATTACTGGCCATTTTTTATAACCCTTCCACTATCAATTGCATGATTTTCCCATGCCAGGAAACAAGCAAAACCGGCGACTTCATCATTTCGTATGCATGCGTCCCATCCGCACTTGTCATGCTCGCCAGCCACCCCGGTGATAAAATCGTTAAATTGGTTCTCACATACATCTTATCTTTAGTCAGCCAAGCAAGCGCATCGCCGCCACTAACACTCAGGCGCTGGGCACCTTCGGGTGGGACTCCATCTAGCACATGTAAAAGCACATTATTTGCATCAGCTGGCAGCGTCTCTTCCATGAGTAATCCCTTTGCATTAGGACCATGCCCTTGTATGCGCAAATCAACACGGTAATCGACCGCTTTTTGTCCCGGAATCAGAGTAAGCATCACCGGGGTATTTAACCCCTTTAAGCGCACTGCTAAATTCCCGTAGGTATAGAGTTTTAAGGCCTGAATCATGAGCGTATTCCCCACATGATCCCATTGAATATTAAAGGCACTCGCATCACCTAAATCATACGCTGTAATGGGCCATGGTGCGCCTGTTGAATCCAAAAACACCAGGGACGAAACGAATCCTTGTGCCAAGCGAATCACCGGCGGTGTGGACCCTGGCGATAAATTCACAAACTGCGAGCTTGCGGTGGGCTTAGGGGGCACCCCGACAGGCGCCGCCTGAGCAAATTCTTGTACATCCATGGTTTTATGCAGCTTGTGAATTTCGTTAGGTGTCAATGGAAACAGCTGTCGCTCCACCTCTTTAAACGCCTCTTGCTGAATGACCTCACCAGGCGATTTCTCACGAAGCATGGCTTGTTCAGCAGGGGTAATCACTGCAACTTGGGACGATTGATTAGGTGGAAGTGCTTGTAAAGCACCTGGTTTTTTATCTTCTGCATTCGGTGGCTGATTGGGTGGGGCCTTTTGACCGAAGCGAGTCTGCAAAAGTCGTAATTGCTGCAGCGCTTGCTGCGCCGATTCATCGGCTGCGGCAACAGTAGCCATAGGTAACAAGATAAGCAATATATACCCAACGCTAATGAGTTTTCTTTTTTTTGCACTCTTGGCATTTATCATGCTAACCATTTGCCCCCTGTTCTAACCCACTGGCTCAACCACAAACTGAGCAATCCCTACGCCTCTAGGTGAATTAAGCGAAGACACCCGAGAAATTAACATTTTAACAATATTATTTGCTTGAGAATACTCACCAACGCTCTGATAGGTCACCAAAATAGGGACCTCCACGCGCCATGAATACTGACCATCGAGCACCCCTTTTTGTACAATCTTCGGACTGCTCGTGGCCACCGCAGAGACCACTAATTTTTTATCTCTGATAGCATCGAGATTATTTGAAGCTTTCAGTGCATCTAAAAAACGGGTCCACCCTTCGGCTGTAAAAAACCCGGATGAAGCCTGTAGCTCGTCTTTGTAATTGACGAAATTATAAGTAAAGGCAGCCATCGCCGCCTGGCTTGCCCATTTCGAAATGGCCTCATCAGATTGGTTGGGCACATTTAACGGAAATTGTGGTGCAATTTGCCCCCCAATTGAGGTCGCAAAATAGCGTGGTTGAGGCGGGTGCATAAACATATCTAAAAAAACAAAGATCAACAGCGCATTCATGCAGCCTGAAACAAACAAGAGAGTCAGAGTCCTGCGGTGCCCTATTCGATAAAACTCATTTCTCATCACGACCTGAGTGAGTACATCTTCAGCCATGCGCTATCCCTCTTAGTCTGGAATCCGTTTTTTTACTTGCACCACCGGGGGTGTAGATGGCAGCAAAAAGTGCTGAGAGTGATTAGGTAAAGAGCGCCAAGTCAATTTAATAGGACGCGTTACACCACTCGTAGCATAATAGGTCGTGCTGGGTCGGTGTAAATAATACAGCCAATCCAATACAACCAAGCCGACATTCAAGACAATTGAAACAAGAACCAAATTCAAACTCCAACGATAGACTCGAACGTAAAAAAACTTGGAGGCTTTTTGCATTCTTAATTCTTGCCGACTCATGCTCCCTCCATCAACCTACCCTCTGCCCCTTCGCTCCCTTTCGATACTATCAATCAAACCATAGAAACACATGCTTGACAAGCAATTTTACCACGTCAACCTTGACCGCCTATTCCACTATTTGCCGGACCAACCACAAACTGAGCAATCGCAATTCCTTTTGACGATGTAAGCGTTGAAACTCGAGAAATGAGCATCGTGACCACATTACTCGTCTGATACTGCTCTTTCGCGCTCTGGTAAGTCACTAAAATAGGCATCTGCACCCGCCAAGAATACCGACCCGCTAAGACGCCTTTTTGTATAACAGCTGGGGCGCGCGTTGCCACAGCCGACACCACTAATTTGTTAGATTTCACCGTATCTAGCTGATTAGGCTGTTGCAGTACATCTAAAAATTGATTCCATCCCGTGGCGGTAAAATAGCCGGAGGTTGCCTCTAACTCAGTTCTATAGTTCACAAAGTTATAGGTAAAAGAAGCAATCGCGGCTTGATTAGCCCATTGTAATACGGCTGAATCAGATTGATTGGGTTCATGCAATGCAAACAGAGGCGTAATTCGGCCATTAATACTGGTTGGAAAATAACGTGGCTGCGGCGGATGCGTGAAAATACTGCCCAGAATAAAAATCAATAATGCATTCATACAAAATGAAATTAACAATAGGGTTAACGTCCTAGCATGGCCATCTCGATAAAAGGCTTTTCTCATTTCAACGACTTCGGGGACTGATGGTGTCTCTGTAGCCATGTTTATATTCCACCATCCGCCGGACCAACCACAAATTGAGTAATCCCAATTCCCCTTGACGACTCCAACGTTGAAACACGAGAAATGAGCATCGTGACCACATTGTTAACCTGAGTAAAGTCACTGGCACTCTGGTACGTCACTAAAATAGGCATCTGCACCCGCCAAGAATATTCACCATCCAAGACACCTTTTTGTAAAATAACGGGTGCGCGCGTTGCTACGGCCGACACCACTAATTTTTTAGATTTTATCGCATCTAATTGATTAGACTGTTGCAATGCAGTCAAGTATTGATTCCACCCTGCGGTGGTATAATAACCGGACGTTGCTTCTAACTCATCTCTATAATTCACAAAGTTATACGTAAAAGAAGCAATCGCTGCTTGATTAGCCCATTGCAATACGGCCGAATCAGATTGGTTTGGCACATCCAATACAACAAGAGGCGTGGTTCGAGCATTAATACTGGTTGCAAAATAACGAGGCTGCGGCGGATGTGTAAAGATAGCGCCCAGAATTAAAATCAATACCGCATTGGTACAAAATGAAATCAACAAAAGAGTTAACGTTCTGCCATGGCCATCTCGATAAAAGGCCTTTTTCATGTCATCTAGTTCTAGTGTTGATGGTGCTGCCGGTCCCTCTGTAGCCATACTTTATTCCCTCTAAGCAACCTCATCCCTAAATGTAATTTCAATTCTTGAGTTTGATGACTGGTCACGCTGTGAGCCACTCAAGACAATAGGGTGAACGGGACCGGCCCCTGCTGCAAATAGCAAACGGGTATCAAGGCCCTGTGACCAAAAATAATTCGCCACAAAAGAGGCCCTTGCCTTTGACAAAGCGATTTCTCGTCTTTCAGAATGATTATAGGTATCACCATATGCAGTGACGTTGATTGCGATTTTTCGAAACTCAGCCAAATAAGCAACCACGGCATTCAATGTATCGTAAGAACCCCACAGCAAGCGGGGGGATTGATCAGCAAAAAGTTGTGAAGAAGGGATGCTCACCAGATAGTCTTGCCCCATGGTCAACACAGTGACCCCTCTTTTTCGTAGCGCACGGATTTGACGAACCATTGCCGCATCAGAGGTTTTCATCACCCGTTTAGGTAAACTATCATCCGTATTTGGAACCACGAAGGGGTTCCATGACGACTGGCAGCCTGCGATGATCGTCAGTCCCAGTAATCCCGCCAATAAAGCTGAGCGCGTCCTCACCTCAACCCCTTAAAAAACCGCCACGATAGGTTCAATCAAACCATATAAGCACGTGATTGACAAGTGAATTCTACACCCCAGCTCGCTCATCCTTAATCGCGCTAACCAAATCAACTACGATACCACTCAACTCAGGTGCTGAGATATGATCTAAATAGGTCGGTGGGTAAGTTGTCGCAAGCTTCACATCTTTGATCAGCTCTTCAGCAAGGGTCACTGCATATTTATCTTTAGAGCCCATCAAGCGCTCAACGCTGACTAAATAGCGCCTAATTTGTTGAATCGGCAACAACGACTCACTAAATTTGGCGATGTCTGCGCCGAGTAATGGCGGGGCATCACTGGGATGACGTAATGGAGTGAAAATAGTCATCACGCCCTCTTGCTCTTCTTCTTGAATGTCTTGAATATCTTCTGGCGTAGACTCCGGTTCAAGGCGTTGATGATATTGAATCAAGGCATTAACGGCTCTTTCAATGGGATCTTCAACGGTTGAGGCGTCGATCAATTCTTTGATTGTTGATATTTCCTCACTTTCTACCATCTTATTAATGGTGACATCTTGGCTTTTCAAAATCTCTTGAAAATGAGCCAGCTGCTTATTTAACTTCACAATAAACTCATCTGAGGGCGATTCAATCTTTAAAAATTGATTGATTTTTAACTTTGTCACAGGCCGAGGGTTGGCGAAAAAGGCGCGACCACGCACAATTTTAGATTTAAAAAACACATGAAACTCACCCTCGGTTTGATCTTTTAAATCGAGCAAATCAACCCGCGCGCGCTTTTCAAACGAGGAGCTCTTGGTATCTTGGTACCCTCCTACAAAGCTCGACTCTTTGGTTTGAAACGAATCGACTTTCGTCACATAGGCTTCGCCGGCTGTTTTATTAAAAAAGTCCCATGTTTCGATTGGATCTTCTAATTTCATACAAATTTTAATGTTGGTGTTTGCACCGATGGATGCAGCTTCTTCTTTTGATGCCTTTTGAAATGCGGGTAAATCTTGTCCTGCAAAAATAATAGAAAACCCAAGCGACCGCGCTTGCGCTGGCACCACCGCAAACCCCTCAACGGCATAATAACCATATTCATCGAGTACGCATAAAAACGGCGTGGGTGCTGTGGTTACTTTTCGCTCAATCACATCACGGTAGTCCCCTTCGACATCGTCTCCTAATCCTGAGGCCATCATCGCTTTCAATGATGAGACGATGATTTTGCCTAAGTTGGCTAATTCGTCTGGTGATTTTTCAAGTGCGGGCAAGAGCACCACCAAAATTCGCCGATTTAAAATTACATCTTTAAAATCCACTTCTGCCAAATTGGTCCGTAAAATGTGTCCGTAAGTATCCGCCAAAGAAGAAAACGCCCGCGTCAATTGCATGGTAATGAACCCGTGTTGCTCTAACACTTGCGAGACTTGTTTGCCTTTTTTATCTTTAGCATACCCTGGTAAGTTATACACATAGTTACGTAAGGGATCCGTCACGAGCTTAGGGACAGACTCAATGCTCACCCCCTCTTGTTCCTCACGAGGAAACACTTTATCAATCACGATCGCTTCTAGTTTTCCTAAATCAAAGTAATTCCGAATACTATTGGCATCTAGCAAAATGACACCCTGGTCACGCATGTACACCAAAATCCGCATCAAGGCTTCAACGAAGGTAATCGCACGCCCCTTCCACATATCTCCATCGCCGCCGCCCTTGGACGATCCCATTAAGTTCACCACCAACTGGGTCAACATACTGGAGGATCCCTGACAAAACGGATTCATGGTATTTGATAATCGTCTTTCTTGCGGACCGATAATATCGCGCGCACCGGTCATAAAGTTAATGATAAGCAAATCGTCCTCTCGACCCATGCCGCGCACCATGGAGAAAATCTTTGCATAAAGTGCGTTATCGCCTTTTCCATCGACATAAATAAACCCACTGCCTTGAACCAATGCATTAAAAGCAAGTGAGACCAAGAGTTCTGTCTTACCACTACCGGTTGATCCAAAAACCAGCACGTGGGTACGCATGTCATCATTTGAGAACCAGAGCTCTTCACCGGTTTTGCGATCATTACCAAAAAATGCAATGCCTCTGGCCATGCCGGGTTTGTTGATGCCAGGTAAAATATCATTGAAATCTTTGACAGCAGCTACTTTAGGTAAGCGAAAAGGCAAGGTATGTTTACGTGTGTATGCGAAATAGAAAGAACAAACAGCACCAATAAATAACGGCAAAACTGCCACAGGAATAAAATAATCTGCGGCAGCCAATGAAACCAAAAAAACCACCACATTGACCGTATCAGCAAAAAAGTCTGCAATACGTTCCGGTATTCCCCTGGTATCCCTTAAGAGTAGGGTTGGGTCAATTTCATTTTTGGACTCAATCCCACGCATTATGGTTTTAACTCCTGTAATTGCTTAGGTGATAATTTGACTTCTTTAAGCGCCAGCTCCAAGCCTTTAATGGCCTCGTCAATCATGGGTACCCGTGAGGCGCGATGCATCGCTTTCTCCGCTAACCAATGAGAAAAAGGTCCTCCAACTTCACAATACGGTGTTTGTCTGCCAACACAGTTCATCATATACCATAACCGCCTATCGACCACTTTTAACCATAAAAATTCAGCACTCGCCATGACCCCATCTTTCCTGGCTTCCAATAACAAAGACGCCATCACCGTTAGCATATAGCCATGTCCTTGTAATACCCCTTGAACAATTTCAGAGTTCTCATATTTTTTTAACGTGGGTAATGCCACCGCGTAATTTGGTTTGCCTTGTGCATAAGTCACATTGATCGTATCGAGTATCATCCGTGCCGCATTACGGTCGCGGTTAATCCGCGCGATAAAAACAGCAGCGAGCGCCTTCACATGGAGTGGGCAACGTTGAAAACCCTCCCAATATGCGCCCAGCTGTAAGGTAAATACGCGTTTGGCTTCGCCTTTGCGTAGTCCTGCGGTCAGCTCCATGCCTGGCATCATTTTATCAAGCACGATATCGTCTTTTTTTAATAAATCGTATTTGCGCGCAAACTCCATTGGCAAGAGTGCCATCGCCCACGGTCCAGTATCAACAGAAGTCGGTACCAAGTTTTCTTTAATGACCGGCGCAATCGCCGTCCAGTTCACTTGTTCTTGCTCTCTAAGGCTTGCCATGGAATATGTTTTTCTAAATTTTAAAGGGACATCAGCCCAATACAACCAAATGGAAAGGATGACGGTAATCACCAATGCAGGATAACGCGTGTACATCCCCACACTTGCCGTAATTTTAACTAAATCGGGCCACTGAACTTGACTCGGATCAACCGTTTGCAAAATATAAATCAGATTTTCTAGTTCGTCAGTCCCTACATTATCAGCCGTCAGTAGGTGTCTTATGTTGGGATTATTCATCACAAGGAGAATCAACTTGGCTTGAACCACATCGATCCAAAAAACAAAGCGGACGATGTGTTCGTGCCCGAAGTACCAAACAATGAAAGCGGTGATGAAAAAGAGGGCCATGATCCACAGTAGCGCCATGGAATCATCGCCTTGCGATTGTTGCCCGCCTCCCCCTCCAGCCATAGGTATATCCCATCAGTGAGCTTATCCTAACTTCCAGTATAGCACGCTGTTATTCGTTGTCACGCACCAAAACATCATGCTATACTGCCCCCGTGCGCCTACTCTTTTTTTAAACATCGTGGAATTTTACTTGACAATATGGTCGCCTTCGTTTACATTTTCCCCCACCTGAGATGACGAGATAACAACCATCACCGTGGGGCGTAAATGACTGCTAAATTCAATGCTCCTCTAGGAGCTAACTCGGCCAGAAACGCACAGCAAAATTGGTTCGTCCGTTGGGTGTACTCGATAGCCAGAAAACTGCGCAGTGATCGACTCATCTACCTGTTATTCGGCATTGGCGATGGCTTAAGCAATGCATCAAGCCTTATCTCTCTTGCTCTACAAATTGTTTACAACGACGAAAACCCATCCACAGAGCGCATGCATTTTTGGCTCATGACGCCGCTGGGCATCGCCTTGACCGTCATTCAAGCCACCTTTCTCACCTTATTCGCAATATTAGGCAGTTATTTTACCGATAAAAAAGACGGCTCTCTCAAAAGCTTCATGGCGCGTTATTGGCCCTATGTTCGCGATAGCATTAAAGGCTTCAAAGGGGCCTATAAAGCCATCCGTAGCGTGCTATTTATTGCCGTGGTTTTTGCAGCCGTCAGTGTCACGGGGTTATTGCTCCCACTTGGTATTGCCTTTGGTGCCGCTGCATTACTCAGTCGCGCCTGGAATCGCAACATGTGTAGCCACCGTCTCGCGATGCAAAACGCCAATGGTGAATTGTCAAAATGGAATGTCTTAGACATGGATGACTATAAAAAATGGCGTGAAAAAGAACCCGGCCTCACAGAGGATGCGGCCCTTTTGAAACAAAGAAAAAACGCCTTAACCAACAATCCATTACTGAAATTATTGATAGCGCGCCTGTATTTTCCTCACTATCAAGAAAAAAAAAATACGAGACCTCTTGATATCAACCGCCTAATTGGCGACTTAACAGACGCTCAACTCCGTAGCCTCATCCAAGAAGAAACACGCCCACGCCAGGCCCTAAAGTCTTTCGCTGCTGCCGGTTTTTTTGGCCTCATGAACGGCCTATATATGTATGCAGGCCTTTACATGGTTTGTCTTTTAACGCCCCCATTGGCATTGGTGGTGAGTATTTTTTCTATCGCCTATGTCATCATCTCTATTGCGCGCGAGCTTTATGAAGAGTATGTGTACCAGATTGTATTAGAACGCTCCGTCATTAAAGCAAAACTAGATAACCCTGAAGGACTGACCGCAGACACTATCGCTCGGTTAGAAGCAAGGGAGGCTGTGCTTAAAAAAGCAACGTATGGATCAGCGGTGGGTGAAGCCTTTCGCAATGGTTTATGTGCCTATAACGGCTTAACCGGCTGTTTATTCGCGGTGGTTTTATTCACCCCCGTTCCCCTGATGGTCTTAATGAGTGTGATTGTTGTAGGTGCGGCGAGTCTCATTGCCTTTGTCGGCTATGAGCTCTACATCACTTATCAATGCAGAAAAAACAACCAACCTAAAGATGACAAAAACGCACGTCCCGATTGGCTTGAATTATTGCGCTCATTTGCGCTCGGTATTAGACAAGGACCTAAATTCATTCTCAACTTAATTTTAAATCACATCCGCACCTCAAAAGCGGCGTTTGTCGTGATGTGCATTGTTTCAGGCATACAAAGCATCATCTGCACCTTAAAAGCCCTTGCAAAAGGCTTGGGCGATCCATTAAAACCCCGCATGCCTCTCAATATGTCTTCAGGCGACCTCACCAAATTGGTCGGCTCTCAAAATAATCGCAATGAGGGAAGTCCGATGAGTGCATTGAGTAAGTTTGACGATAACTCAAATAAAGAGCCCCCGTCCTTCTCACCTAAATTGGGGGGAAAAAGAAAAAGTGTTACGTTTTATTCGGAAAAGCCACAACAACAGACGTGGCGGCAAGATGCATTCATTCCGGTGGCATGATTTTTACGTCTTCTTGACGTAATAAGGTGTTACGATGCCGAATACAACTCCGGATTCAAACTCGGATCGTTATACATCTTCAACTGTCTATAGATAATAAATGTTCTTCGATGCGCAATAACATCGGTCATCAACTGCTGTAAACACGTAAACAATAACCTACGCTGTTTTTCTAAAATAACGCATTTTTGCTTGCACAGTGCGAGATGCGCTTCATCTACATCGTCGCGCAAGGTTTGAATATCCATATGAAAATGTTTGAGTGATAAAATAGACAAGCGGTCAATCATCATTCCAGGGGTTTCAGAGTGTAACAGGCACTGGTCGGTAGGCGCGCTGGGTTGAAGCTCTTCATAGAACCATGCATCGATGGCTTCCATTTGATTGTTACGCGCTTGATTAAACCGATCTATATCACGCTTGGCGTGGTACACAAATTCAAAGCCTTTGTCTTCACGCCGCGCACGGTCTTCTGCCCGCCAAAGTGAAAAATTAGAAGCATGGTTTGCTTCAATCAAAGCCCACTCGGCGTCTTGGTTTAGCACCAGGTCTTGCTTTGACCATTGCGCAATGCGCGCGGTGTGAAATGTTAATAATGCATCTAAACCGCTCATGTTCACCCCCTTTAGCCCCTTTACCCCCATGCACGCCCCACGTCATCCCGAACGCAGTGAGGGATCTCCAATCAAATGGCACTGTGCCAAAACCAGGAGATCCCTCACTACGTTCGGGATGACGTTCGAGCTATTACTGAATGGATTGTAATTGCCCATTCACAAAAGTCAACTCAAACGACGGTTGATAGGGCACGGCATAGGTCCAGGTTTCAGGATAGACGGGCACTTTCGTTTTTTCTTTAATATAAGTGTCATTCACTACGGAAGGGTTTCCACAAGCGCTATAGACCTTACTCACCGGATCGTCGACCAAAATAGCCACCCCGCCACACACCGAAAATGCATTGTTCCCAGCGCCGTTCATGCGCACAGAATGTACTTTGTTACGCACCACATCGACTTCTAATGTAGAGCCAACTGTTACCCCAACAGGAAGGGTCCACACGCCATAAAAAGCCTTTCCAGACCCCTGACTATTATAAATAAGCTGCGTCATCGGTACTTTAACTTCTAAGGGCGTTTTGCTTTTTTCAATATGCGTAGGCTGCCCACAGGCGGCCAACACATCACTGTTGCTCATGCCCAGTGCAACATACCCATGGTTTTGAGGACAATACATCGAGTCTGTCTGCGCAGATATTCCGGCCACCACCCCCATCAAACAGCATCCCATGCCGATTCGCCACATCATGTGTAGGTTACTCCCGCTTTGCTATGCAAAAATTAAATACTACTACAGTCGAAGCTGCGAAGTAAATGTGGGAGGGGCGGGCTCACTGGATAGTAGCCTGGATGCAGCGCTAAACACCGGCTTAATTACCCAGTTTAACAAGATATTTACAAAATAATGTAAAAAACAGTTCCATTGCTTTAATTTTATGCTACAATGCTCGGGCTTTATTAACTATATTAGGAGTTAACGTTATGCCGTCCCCAGTATTTAACGAATTTGTCCAAAGTGTATTGGATGCTCCATACCAATACAAGCCTCGCGATGTAAACGACGAACCTGCACCTGTGAAAGACACAACTGTACGTGAGCATTTAAGAACATTGCTCATCGAAAAGCATAAGCTTCAAAAAGCGGGTAATAAAGACGCAGAACTCGCTACTGTCAACGAAGGGCTGGATATGCTAAAACGCGCCATCAGCCATCTCGTTGTTTTTCAACACAACAACAGAACCCCAAAACTTCACCATGACGAGTTGTTTGATGTTGATAATCAAATTTTATCTGCAAACAAAGAGACCGGTGAAACTGAAGTATCTTTTCAATTTGCTGCTGCCTTGTATGACGAAGCAACAAAAAACGTGGTTAGAAAGCATAGTAAAAAAGTTACCAATGCAGCGCTAATTGCATTGATTGCAGCTTTTGCTGGAACTGCAATTGCAATGATTGTTTTTGACGCGGTTATAGCTGGTGCGTTGACTTTCGCAGGAGGATCGCTATCACTAGGTGTTGCATTAGAAAGCTTATCCTTCTTACCTCTGGCATTTATTCCAGGTGGTGCGATTGGTATTTTGGTTTTTGCAGCAATGGTTGCAGCTACAGTACTAGTTCTTTATGGTATCGGCGTCCTTTTGGCTGCGGCGTTGACAACCAATGGGGTTGATATTCGTGATGAGCTGAATGAAGATATGAAGGCGAAGTCGGAGCTAGACCATGAGTCTGACTTTGAGTATGTTAAACCTTTAGCTGTAAATTATGGCTTAAATGACGATCATCAGCTTGAGCCAACTGCTCAAATGGTGTTAAGATCGTACCAAAATGAGCTCCACAGTCAGCTGGAAGAAAAATATTTTGCTTATACTCAAGAACAACTCGAAAATGCACGTATATTGGGTTTCGAACAGGGAAAGAAAGCGGCGAGACAGCAATCTACGCCATTTGCTTCTTCTGCTGCTGGTGGAGTGCTTCATGAAGAATCGCATAATGACCCAGCTGTTGACGCAAGTTCTGTTGTAACACCGTCAACACTTGTTGTTGGTGCACGCCGCCACCTAGATGTTGCCGGTACTGTAAGAAAGCAACAGTACGTTGTGAGTGCTGTTTCGAAGGCAAAAGGTTCACAACAAGCAACCTTAGAAGCTAATCAAATGGGTGCCTTGAGTGCTCCAGCTAACACTGGTCGCATTTCACCGCAACAACAACCACCAGCACCACCTATCGTTGCTGATGAACTGTTCCCACCATCAGCAATTACTTATGATGCGGCTAAACGGTCTGCAAGTGTTAGTCCGACTGGTAGTACTCATTAGCAATTTGTTATCGTTCATTCTAGTCAACTCAACTCCCGCCTTGTGCGGGAGTTTTTTTTGTCTTTTAATTTATCCCGATCGACTCGTTTACCCCGTTCTGCCCCCTCTCCCGCGCTATGAACC
>JAPLRL010000086.1 GCA_026399205.1 Gammaproteobacteria bacterium | reverse complement strand
TGCAGAAATCAAATTTTGCAGGATTAACTTAGCCAATAACTCATCATTCGGATCGCCCATAATTACGCATAATTTAGTTATTATGTATAAGTATAGACCATTGGGGGCGTTTCGCTCACGCCAATCACTTTTTACCAGAAACGCCCTATTCTGATTTAAAGCCAATCGCCTGTTGCTAATGCTTTTCAGAGGCCCAACCTACGAGAGCACCATGACAAAAACATTTAATCATGTGATAATTGATTTTTGTGTATCTAGGGGTGAAACGTGGATCAAAATAGGGAAAAAGCATTACAAGCGGCATTGGTTCAAATCGAACGCCAATTTGGTAAAGGATCTGTGATGCGTCTGGGAGACAGCCAAGTTTCTCGTGACATTGAAGCCATTTCAACAGGCTCGTTGGGGTTGGATATTGCATTAGGGATTGGTGGGTTACCTAAAGGTCGCGTAGTTGAGATTTATGGTCCTGAATCATCGGGTAAAACAACCTTAACTTTACAAGTGATTGCGGCAGCACAACGTGCGGGTGGGAAAGCGGCATTTATTGATGCAGAGCATGCGCTAGATCCGCAGTATGCTGGAAGACTCGGGGTAGATGTTGATAATTTATTGGTGTCTCAGCCTGATACGGGTGAACAAGCTTTAGAAATCACAGACATGCTGGTGCGTTCAGCTGCTGTGGATGTGGTGGTGATCGACTCAGTGGCTGCGTTGACGCCTAAAGCTGAAATTGAAGGTGAAATGGGCGATACCCATGTGGGATTACAAGCTCGCTTGATGTCTCAAGCCCTCAGAAAACTCACGGCTAATATTAAACGCTCGAATACGCTGGTTATTTTTATTAACCAAATTCGGATGAAAATTGGGGTGATGTTTGGTAGCCCTGAAACCACAACGGGTGGAAACGCGCTTAAATTTTATGCTTCTGTGCGCCTCGATATCCGACGCATTGGCTCTATTAAGAAAGGCGAAGAAGTGGTGGGAAGTGAAACCCGAGTGAAAGTAGTTAAAAATAAGGTTGCACCGCCCTTTAAAATGACAGAATTTGATATTTATTATAACGAAGGCATTTCACGTGAAAGCGAGATCATTCATTTAGGCGCTCAGCTGGGCTTGATTGAAAAATCAGGTGCGTGGTATAGCTATCGTCAAGAAAAAATTGGTCAAGGTAAAGACAATGCGCGACAATTTTTAAAAGATCACCCCGAGATTTCTGCAGAGCTGGAAGCGACGATTCGCACAGAACTGTTGGTGAAACGCGCTCCTGTTGAAGGTCAAGCCGCGAAAGCAGAAGCGGAGGCCATGGTCGATTTGTTTGAACCTGTAGATGAATAATGCATTGCAAGTTGCATTGCGTTTGCTGACGAGACGTGACTATGCAGCCCTTGAGCTAACCAGAAAACTAATGGCTCGAGGGCATGCGCGTTCGGACGTTGAAGAGGCCGTGCGTTATTGTCAAAAGCAGGGATTTCAAAGTGATGAACGGTTTGTTGAGATGATTTGTCGCGCACGGGTTTCACAAGGCTATGGTCCGCTTAAAATCGAGCAAGAGTTAAAACGAGTGGGGATTGATAGCGCGCCGATGGCGCAGTATTTTTTTAAAGAGCCGGTGGATTGGTGTTTGCTAGCGCGCGAGGTACTTAGAAGGAATGCATGGCGATTTAGCTTGTCTGGATCATCTCCGTCGCCGTCCCCATCCCCGTCGTCCCGCATATCGGACAAGCCACGGGACGACGTCGACGGGGACGACGCGGTGGTATTGTACGACATTAAAAAACAACAACGCTTTTTAATGTCTCGAGGATTTTCATTTGATGTGATTCAAGTTGTTTTAAGAGAGAAGAAGACGTATGAAGACTGCTGATATTAGACGTGCTTTTTTAGCATTTTTTCACGAGAGAGGTCATGAAATTGTGCCCTCTAGCTCGTTGGTGCCAGGTAATGACCCTACACTGTTGTTTACCAATGCCGGTATGGTGCAATTTAAAGAGGTGTTTCTTGGGCTAGAAGATAAACCGTATCGTCGGGCGGTGAGCGTGCAGCGCTGTGTCCGCGCTGGCGGGAAACACAACGATTTAGAGAATGTGGGTTATACCGCACGTCATCATACGCTGTTTGAAATGTTAGGTTTTTTTAGTTTCGGAGATTACTTTAAACGTGAAGCCATTCATTTTGCTTGGGAATTTTTAACGGTTGAGTTGAAATTGCCAGCAGAAAAGTTATGGATAACCGTTTACAAAGACGATGAGGAAGCCGCCGCCATTTGGTTAAATGAAGTCGGGGTCTCTCCTGATCGTTTTTCGCGTTGTGGAGATGCGGATAATTTTTGGGCGATGGGTGACACCGGGCCTTGTGGTCCTTGCACAGAAATTTTTTATGACCACGGCCCCAGTATAGCAGGTGGCCCACCTGGGAGTCCTGATGCTGATGGCGACCGGTACATTGAAATTTGGAACTTGGTGTTTATGCAATATAACCGCGATAAATCGGGGACACTGCACCCATTACCGAGTCCATCCGTCGATACCGGCATGGGGTTAGAGCGCATTGCTGCGGTGGTTCAAGGCGTTCACAATAATTATGACATTGATGACTTTCAAACCCTGATTCAGGCGATTGTAAAGCTAGCACCTACTGCAAATGTGCATGCGGCGTCCTTGAAAGTGGTTGCTGATCATTTAAGAGCGTCTATCTGTTTGATTGCTGATGGCGTGCTACCCTCTAATGAAGGACGTGGTTATGTATTGCGGCGTATCATTCGCAGAGCGATTCGCCATGCGCATCAATTGGGGATTACGTCACCATTCTTTGCGACTTTGTTGCCGGCGGTTATTCCGGTGATGGGAGAAGTCTATCCTTTGATTGGCGATAAAAAAATACAAATTGCCGAGATATTAACACGAGAAGAGTCGCAGTTTGCTAAGACTTTGGAGCAAGGCTTGCGCTTGCTGCAAGATGAGTTAAAAACAATGGTCGCGACGAACACGTTATTTTCAGGTGAAACCGCGTTTAAGTTGTATGATACCTATGGGTTTCCACTTGATTTGACCGAAGATATTTTGCGCGAAAAAGGCATGACCGTTGAGCGCGCAGCGTTTGAAACCTGTATGGAAGCACAACGTACGCAGTCTCAGGCGAATACCTCGTTTGCCGCAACCACAACACACTTTGATCCAGGTACAGCCAAAAGCGAATTTCATGGGTATGAAAAAACCTTATTATCTGCATCTATTTTAACCTTGCTAGTGAATGGCGCGAAAAAAACGCACATTCAACAAGGTGAGGCAGCGGTGATAATCCTTGATGCAACGCCATTTTATGCTGAAAGTGGCGGACAAGTTGGGGATACGGGCGTGATTCAACAAGGTGATGCGCGCTTTGTGGTGAGTGATACACAGCGACTTGGGCAAGTGATTTTACATCATGGTGAAGTCCAACAAGGGCAGTTTTCTGTGGGCGACACGGTTGAGAGCCAAGTCGATGAGGCTCGGCGACATGCAATTCGCTTGAATCACACGGCGACTCATTTGTTGCATGCCGCGCTAAAACAAATTTTAGGCGACTCAGTCGAACAAAAAGGGTCACTGGTCGAAGCACAACGTGCGCGCTTTGATTTTTCTTATGACCAAGCAGTTGCTGCCAATAAGCTTGTGCAAATTGAGCAGCTGGTAAATCAAAAAATCCGTGACAACCATAGTGTGGCGACTGAGGTGATGCCCTTAGAGGACTCGCGACGTTTAGGTGCTGTGGCGTTATTTGGTGAAAAATATGGTGAAGCCGTTCGCGTGTTGACAGTCGGTGAGTTTTCGAAAGAACTATGCGGGGGAACGCATGCGCAGCGCACAGGCGATATTGGGTATTTCAAAATCACCGCAGAATATGGCATTGCCAATGGGGTTCGCCGTATTGAATTGGTCACAGGCCTCGGCGCAACACAGTGGGTTGATACTCAACTTGGCCTCTTAGATGACATTGCTTTGTTGTTAAAAACCAATCGCGCTGAGTCAAAAAATAAAGTTTTTCAGGTTTTAAACGATATAAAGGATCAAGAGAAGCAGTTAGGACAGATGCGTCAAAAATTAGCGCATCACACCAGTGGGGCATTGGTTGATCAAGTGGAAACCATCAATCATGTGCCTTGTTTAGTGGCTGCAATTGAAGGGGTGGATATGCAAGGTTTACGCACCATGCTGGATTCGTTAAAAGATCAGCTGAAAGAGGCCGTGATGGTGTTATACACCGTTGCAGGAGATCGCATGAATGTGGTCGCCTTTGTGTCTCCTTCATTGTTAGGTCGTGTCCCTACTGCACCTGCTCTTGCTTCGTGTTTATGTGATAAAGCAGGGGGACGTGATGGCATGGCTCAAGGGGGCGGTGCTGTACCGGATGATTTAGCCGACAGGTTGAAGAAACTAAAAAACATGATAAACGGTAATGATTCAGTGAAAACGTCATCCCGAGCGCAGTGAGGGATCTCCGCCAGGTAGCAGGAGATCCCTCACTGCGCTCGGGATGACGTGTGAGTTGTTACCATCACATACATAAGGGTCATGATGGCACTGTTAGTACAAAAATTTGGTGGGACCTCTTTAGCGGACACACATCGTATTCAGCATGCAGCAGACATTGTGATGAAGGCAAAGCAGGCAGGGCACGACGTGGTGGTGGTGGTGTCTGCCATGGCGGGCGAGACAGATAAACTCATTAAGCTCGCGAATCAAATGAGTGCAACACCGTCTTCGAGAGAGTATGCCGCGCTCGTTGCAACTGGCGAACAAGTGACCATGGCCTTAATGGCCATGGCCTTAGAAAAAAAAGGAATTGCCGCGTTGTCATACACCGGCGCGCAAGCCCGCATCATGACCTCTAGTCAGCATAAAAAAGCCCGTATTCAAGCGATTGACCCAACGCCTATTTTAAAAGAAATTAAAGCAGGCAAAGTGGTGGTGGTGGCAGGGTTTCAAGGGGTCGATGCTGAAGGCAGCATCACGACCTTAGGGCGCGGCGGCTCAGACACCACCGCAGTTGCCCTTGCCGCTAGTTTGAATGCAGATGAATGTCAAATTTTTACAGATGTTGATGGTGTCTATACAACTGATCCTAATGTTGAGCCAAAAGCCAGACGACTGGACCAAATCACCTTCGAAGAAATGTTAGAATTGTCGAGTTTAGGTTCAAAAGTGCTACAAATTCGTTCTGTTGAGTTTGCGGGTAAATATAATGTCCCACTGCGCGTGTTGTCTTCTATGACGCAGGGTCCGGGGACCTTAATTGCTTATAATCAATCGCAAAGTATGGAATCGCCTTTGGTATCAGGCATCGCGTTTAGTCGTCATGAATCTAAAATTATTTTGTTGGGTGAAGCAGATGCCAGTGCTCGCTTGTCGACCATTTTGACAGACATCAGTGAGCTTGGAGTCAATATTGATATGCTGGTACAGCATGTGACTGCAGAGAGCGGCATACAAGTGATGTTCATGGTGCATCAAGATGACTACCTACAAGTCTTAACACATTTTCAAACACGAGCAGAAGCGTTAAAATTAACAGCAGTAACGGGTGTGAATCAATTAGCAAAATTGTCAGTGGTGGGTGCTGGATTAAAAAGCCATCCGACGGTTGCGGCTTTGATGCTGCATACCCTAGCTACACACCAGATGCCAATTCAACTGATGGCGATGTCTGAGATTAAATTGTCAGTGGTGATTGATGCAGATAGACTAGACAAAGGGGTGCGTGTTTTACATAAGGCATTTGGCTTAGATAGAGACGCTCAGGGGATTGATGAATCGCCCGTGATCGTGAGTGAAGTGCCTTATGTTGATGATGCGTCAGTGATATATAGCGAGAATTAAGAAGGAATAACCCAATGGATGTGTTGGAGCAGGTCAGTGTCGCCCTAACTGAAGATCAAAAAGTCATGGTGCAATCTAATCTTTCATTGGTCAAACGTTTAGCCTATTATATGCTCGCACATTTGCCAAAAACTGTTCAGCTAGATGACCTTGTCCAAGCGGGTACTATGGGGTTACTGGAGGCTGCGAAGCATTATGATGCAAGCAAAGGGGCGCAGTTTGCAACGTATGCAAATATCCGTATTCGTGGGTCAATTCTAGATGAAGTGAGAAAAAACGACTGGGTGCCGCGTTCGGTGTATCGCCATGCGCGCATGATTTCTCAAGCTGTCAAAACCGTTGAAAATCGCTTGGGTCGCCCAGCCAAAGATCATGAAATTGCGGAAGAGCTCCATGTGACCTTGCAAGACTATTATCAGCTTCAAAAAGACTCTATGGGCTCTCATTTATTCAGTTTAGAAGATTTAGGCTTAACAGAAGATGTGATTGCGAGCGAACTTGGGTTAGAATCTGGCGAACCAGATGATACCGCTGTGCGTGATGATTTAATGCACCATGTTTCTTTACTCATCGATTCACTGCCGCATAATGAGCGCTTGGTGTTATCGTTGTACTATGAGCATGATTTGAATTTGAAAGAAATTGGAGACGTGCTCGGGGTGAGCGAGTCTAGGGTCTCACAAATTCACACGCAAGCGACTCATCATTTAAAAACATATTTGGACGAAGAATAACCATGTTAGAAACCAATCAGCTCCAACACGACCTTCAAGACTATAGTGAGCGCGTCACTGCACTTTGGGGGTATCTTTGATGTTGATATCAAGGCAGAACGTTTAGAAGAAGTCTCTCGAGAACTCGAAAATCCCACGATTTGGAATGATCCGACGCGCGCGCAAGTGTTGGGTAAAGAGCGGGTTGAATTAGAACGCGTGGTTCATCAACTGATAGAGCTCCGTCAGACTTTACACAATCTCACTGAGTTATTTGAACTCGCAAGCTTAGAAAAAGATGAAGGCTTGCTGCATGAATTAACAACCGAAATGCGTGCGGTGGTCAAACAGGTTGAAGCGTTTGAATTTAGGCGTATGTTTTCAGGCAAAATGGATGCCAATCACGCGTATATCGACATCCAGTCAGGGTCAGGTGGGACCGAAGCGCAAGATTGGGCAGAAATGTTGCTCAGAATGTATTTACGTTGGGCGGAACACCATGGGTTTCAAGTTGAACTCATGGAGTGTTCTGCAGGCGAAGTCGCTGGCATCAAAAGTGCCACGGTGCATGTAGTGGGTGACTATGCTTATGGCTGGTTGCGTACAGAAACGGGCGTACATCGTTTGGTGCGTAAGTCTCCTTTTGACTCAGGGAATAGACGACATACCTCGTTTGCAGCGGTATTTGTTTCGCCAGAGGTGGATGAAGACATTGAAATTGAAATTCAGACACAAGATTTGCGAATTGACACGTATCGTGCCTCAGGCGCAGGCGGTCAGCACGTGAACCGCACAGATTCAGCGATACGTATCACTCATTTACCTTCGGGCGTGGTGGTGCAGTGTCAAAACGATAGAAGCCAACATCGCAATAAAGATCAAGCGATGAAACAGCTGCGTGCCAAGTTATACGAATTAGAATTGCAAAAGAAAAAAGCGGATCAAGCCGTGTTAGAGGCGAGTAAATCAGAAATTGGTTGGGGCTCGCAAATTCGCTCTTATGTGCTTGATCAGTCGCGTATTAAAGATTTGAGAACTGGGGTAGAACATACAAACCCCAGTGCGGTATTAGATGGTGAATTAGATGAATTTATCGAAGCCAGTTTGAAAGCAGGAGTAGAGCGTGATGCATGATGATGTTCAGGTCGACGAAGCCGATGTATATTCTATTCGTCAACAAAAATTAAAAGCACTGAGAGAAACCGGATTTGAGTTTCCTAATCAGTATCGTCGTAGTCATTTAGCCCATCCGATTGCAGAGCAATATGCGAACCTTGAAGCAGAGCCTTTGGCAGAAGCGAAAGTTAACGTCAATGTCGCAGGGCGTATTGTGTTACGTCGCTTGATGGGAAAAGCCAGTTTTGTGCATATTCAAGATGGCACGGGGCGTATTCAGGCGTATGTGAGGCAAAATGACGTTGACAATTATGAGTTATTTAAGCAGTGGGATTTGGGCGATATTATTGGTGTAGAAGGCGAGTTATTTAAAACGAAAACAGGTGAACTCACGATTCATGCTCGCAAAGTAACGTTATTAACCAAATCGCTACGACCGTTACCCGATAAATTTCATGGGTTAACCGATCAAGAAACCCGTTATCGTCAGCGTTATGTTGATTTAATTGCAAATGAAGACACTCGGCGAGTGTTTTTAATGCGCTCACGTTTAATTCAATCGATTCGAAGCTACATGGAACAGCATGCATTTTTAGAGGTAGAGACACCCATGATGCATCCGATTCCAGGTGGGGCCATCGCTAAACCCTTTGTTACGCATCATCATGCCTTAGATAAATCTATGTTTTTAAGGATTGCACCAGAATTGTATTTGAAACGCTTGGTGGTGGGCGGATTTGAGCGCGTTTTTGAAATTAACCGTAATTTTCGTAACGAAGGGCTGTCGACACGTCATAACCCTGAGTTCACCATGATAGAATTTTATCAAGCCTATGCTGACTATTTAGATTTGATCCCGTTTACCGAGGGCTTATTCCGCACGTTGTGCGATGAAGTGGTGGGAAAACGACAACTCAACTATCAAGGGCATGAGCTAGATTTTAACCGTCCCTTTGAGCGTCTAACCATTCAAGAAGCCATTTTAAAAGTGCATCCAACGCTCAGCTCATCTGATATCGAAACGCATGCTAACTGTGTGCAAGTATTGAAAACATTAGGTTTAGAGCATGATCCTAAAAGCAGTCTGCAACGACTACACATGGTGATTTTTGAAGAAACGGTAGAAAAAGCACTGATTCAGCCAACCTTCGTGATGGGCTACCCAACAGAAGTCTCACCTCTAGCGCGCCGTAATGCGGATAACCCAGAGATTGTCGATCGTTTTGAATTATTCATTGCTGGACGTGAAATTGCCAATGGGTTTTCGGAGTTAAACGACCCCGAAGATCAAGCCGAACGTTTTCGTTTGCAAGTCAGCGCAAAAGAAGCTGGCGATCAAGAAGCCATGTATTATGATGACGATTATATCGAAGCCCTGGAATACGGCATGCCCCCAACGGCAGGAGAGGGGATCGGCATTGATAGGCTGGTGATGCTATTCACCAATGCCCCATCGATTAGAGACGTGATTTTGTTTCCGCAAATGCGCTAACTACCGACGCTGAATCCGCTTCAACACATCGCTCTTAGCCAACTTGTCTTCATCTGTGGCTGTTTTAGATGAAGCCTTTTGTCGCAGATCAGCGTCAAGTAGCTGTTCAGCAGCAACAGCCTTGTCGTGGAAAAACCCAATTTTTTTAGCTAGATCATTAGGTTTTTCGGCTGCAACCTTGTCTTTTTTACCCGTTATTTCTTTATGTTCCTGCTGCGCAGTTTCAAAAATTTGTTTTAATTGACCGGTGAGTACACTGAGTTCTCTAGCACTTTTTGCCGCATTGATTTCTCCAGATAAGCGCATCAGTGCTTCACTCATTTTTTTTATCACTGCTCTTTTAGCGTCTGGTTGTTTTGAGATCATGGCTTTAATAAAACTGATAGTGCCGCCCATATTTTTGGTTTGATATTGGGCTAATTCTTGCTGTGCTTCTTTAATAATGGCTTGTAAGTGCTGATGGTAGGGTTTACAGAGATCGTTAGCCTGACAGACGAATAAATGAGGATAGATTGCAGAACGTTCTGTTGTTATGGCGAGGTGTTCAGCCGGATCAACATGCATCAAGACTTTTGTTTCTGAAATATCAATGCCATGATCGTTAAAATAGCTTAGGGTTTTATACAGGTTATAAGCAGAAGGGCGATAGTGGCCGCTATGATCCGTGATGGCAATGAGCTTACCGTTCTCAATCTGGATTTCACCTGCACAAAATACAGGTGCGCCTGCATTCAAGGAAGAGTGCGCAAAGGCAGTCGTATTATCCTCATCCTCATCGTTATCACTCAAAATTCGGTCATCTTTTTTCACCGTATGAGCGAACACAGACAGTTCACCATGGATATTTAACGTAAAGGCAGCAAAGCCTTTTTTATCGTTGGACACGCTTTTTGTCGTGTCAACAAGATGTCCTTTTTGCATAAATTTATTTTTATGAATGAGTACACGGAACAATTCTCGTTCTTTAGGATTATAAAATTCAGTTTTTATGCCCGTCACCCGGCCCTTATCTTTGTCTTTAGCTTCAGGATGAACATCTAACAACTCTTTATTTTCAAGGGCCTCTTGGAGCTCATCTTCTAAAAGCAGCTCTTCAAGATCATCTAATCTTTTTACGCTAGATTTGGCTCTTTCACTTAGGACTTTGATGGGCGATTTTCCAGGAACATATTCAGGATTGACCTCTTTCATAAACTCTCTGGATATCATCATCGTCTCAAGATGTTCATTCAGATTGGTTTCAATGATCTCGGGGGCAATATTCAGGGTATAAATTAAAAATTCTTGCGCAATGCCACGGTCTTCGATGGTTCTCGTGTTGTCTTTGTAGATATTCCAAGCTTTATCTAAGCGTACGGCAAGAATATCTGTGGCAGAGAATAGTTCGTATCTTAGTTTTTCTTGTCTTTCAACCATTTTTGCTCTGATTTGTTTTGCGATGATCATATCCTGCGTCATCCCGAACGAAGCGAAAGAACGAGCATGAGTAGGTGCAATGCTGCTTGATGGTGAGATACGAAATGTTTTAACTAGAAAATCAGTGGCTTCTTTTCTTTCATCTTGTGTGGCGAATGGATCACAAAGCTGGTTATAGGCTTTATCAATTTTGGCGTTGAGTGTCTCGACGAAGTGTTTATGATACCTTTCTCCTCGATTTTTTAAACGGGCCCTTGCCTGTAGGGTGAGTGCATCTTCTCCTTCAGGTGAGTTTTTGATGTGTTGATGAGCGCGCTCAGTGAACTCATGGTGCAGTTTTTTCTTGTTTAAAATAGCATGATTGTAGCTAATGCTTTTTTCCATGCTGCGCTCAAATGCCATTTCATTTTCGTCTTTGAATAAGGTTTCCAGTGTCAACGCATCAAACCCAGGCAAGTCTTCAAATTCTTCTTGGACTTCTGGTAATTGCAGGACGAGAAAAAACTCTTCCAGGCTATGACCTCCCCCATGGTAGAGGATCTGCGCCATATAACATTTAAAATAAAGTTTTAATTGCGCCTGTGTTTGCAGATCATCCCAACGATTCGCTGCATACACCAAGCGACATTCATGCATTAATTTTGCCATGACTCTCACTTGAACGAGCAAGGTACCTGAAATGGAATTAACAAAAGGGGTCACATAGTTTGCAAAGATTAAATCCGGAATGAAATGCTCACCTTGCATATAAGTGCAATAATCGGCAGGTCTAACATAATGAGTCGGTGTTTCTGAAACGAGGACATCGTTTCTAGGCAAAGGCATATAAGGCCTCATGATGCCTAAAGCCTGAGATTCGACATCTTGTATACCAGGTAGGAGGGGATCGTTGCGGTCAGTTCGCCCTCGGTGCGTTGGTTTGTAAACACTATCTGATTGACGATAAAGATTAAGTGGGTACTCTCCATCCCAAGCGTTATTGATAATGCACAGAGCCGTGATTGAGCATCGACTCAATAGGATCATTTTGTCTTTACGGTCTTTTAAAACGGCCTCTGGCGATTGTCCAGCGATGGGGTCTTCTGGTTTAAAAGATTGTGTGCTCGATGGCAGCGTTAACACGCGGATCACCTCCCCGTATTCTTTGTTAATGCCTGACAGTTGGCTGGTGCCTCTTTCAGTACCGCTGAATACCGTGTTTCTAAGATTTATTTGTTCGACAGGGTCTAATTGATTAAATAAAGTAGTACAGTAGGCGTTGAGTGTTTTTTTGTCGAGTGAGTCAAGCGAAGTCGCAAGTGTTGCATGGCAAAGCTGACTCTCAAAATAACGACGCACCGGATCTTCATTGATGTCTGCTCTGTCTACGGTGATGGTATATTGATTCAGTAAGGGATCTTGCAACAATTGATTTAATGTTTCTATATCGTTAGTGCCTCTAACCCCAGATAAATAAACGGATTTTATTTTTGCATAGATATCTTTATGTTGTGCTTTACCCCGATAGTTCTCGGCCAAAACTGTCAATGCCTGAAAGACGGTGATGGGTATTTTTTTATGTATATCTTTTGTTGGTTTTCCCATGAATGCGATCCGTGAAATGATTGTATATTAATCATTATGGACTATTTTTTGATTTTTGCTTTTTCACAAACAGTTAGGGAGAGGGGGTATTCGAGCATAAAAATACTTTATGAACGTTACCTTAGCGTCTTCAAAACATCATGCTTCGCTAAAAGTGACTCATCAGACAGGTCTTCAAGCGATTCCGATTTTTTTTGTAACATATTTTGGACTTGTTGTTCTAAATGGGTTAATCGAGATTTGAAAAACGAAAGTTTAGTTCGCAGGCGTTCTTTCTCGGGGTTTGATTTTTTATAGGTTAAAGACAGCGTTGCATTTGTTTCAAGCGCCTTATCAAAAATGGTTTTTAACTCAAGGGTGAGGGCGTTGATTTGCTGTACGCTCTTGGCGCCATTGATTTTATTGGCCAATGCAGACAGTGCGATAACCATGTCTTTTGCTACCCCGTTGCGATGGTCTGTGAGTTTGGAGCGGGTAATGAAATCTTTCACTTGATATACGGCTGTTGCAAACGTTAAAGTTTGATATTTTTTCAGTTCTGTTTGAATGTCATTTATGATGCTTTTTAAATAAGCATGATAGGGGTTGCAGAAATCTTCAGCAAGGCAGACAAAAAAATGAGGAAACTCGAGGCTGCGGCTGGTCTTGATGTTAAGGGACAGAGCCGGATCGACCCGCATCATCACTTGCGTTTCGGAAATTTCAATGCCTTGAGATTTAAAATAATTTAAAGTTTTGTAGAGATGATAGGCGCTTTGTGGCTCGCTTTGATTTTCATCCGTGATGGCGATGAGCATGCCATTTTTAATGCATACTTCGCCTGTATAAACAACAGACGTGTCCGTACTTGTTTTAGCATCAAATTCGTTTGGAAAAATACACAGATCCCCATTGGCATTCAATGTGAAGGGAGCAAAGCCTCTTTTACCCAAAGCGCTTTGGTCGCTTGTATCTAAGATTTGTCCTTTTTTCATGAATTTTCCATGATAAATCAGGGCGCGAAACCTATCGGGTTGAGTGGGGCTTGCTAATGGGGAGCGGCGAGATTTATTTAAATCATCGCTAGGTGATCGGCCAGGGATGTAATCCGGATTGTCGTCTTGCATGAAAAATCGATCTAACATTAAAAGACTTAGCGTTTGATTTAATGTGACGCTTCGCTCATCACCCTGAGGAGTCAACACGTCATTCCGAGCAATGATGACGTCATCCCGAGCGCAGCGAGGGATCTCCTGAGTTTGGCATGGTGCCATTTGATTGGAGATCCCTCGCTGCGCTCGGGATGACGTGCTTACTACTCGGGATGACGTGCTTACTACTCGGGATGGCGTGTTTACTGCTCGGGATGGCGTGGGAAGTGAGTCGTTACGATTGAATGAGACATTCTCTAGTTGAGGTGCAATATTCAGTGCATAGATCAGAAACTCTTGTGCAATCAAGCGATCTTCTGTGGTTCTGAATTCATCGTTGTAGAGATCCCATGCTTGATCTAGCCGTTTGCCGAGGGTTTCACCTGGGCCATATAAATACTGTCTGAGCTCCTCTTCGCTGAGACGCAAAGCGACAATGGCTCTTTTTAGCTTAGGCTCTTGTGTTAAAAGGGCGGCATGGAGTTGTTTCTTTTGTAAAATGGCCGCATTGTATGCGATTGTTTTTTCAACAGCTTGTTCGAACGCATCTTCATTATCGTTTTTGAACAACGTTTCTAGTGTTAACTCATGAAAGCCAATTAACGATTTAAATTCCTTTTGAGTCTCAGGTAAGAGGAAGACGCAAAAAAATTCAAGTAAGCTATGCCCCCCTGAGTGGTGCACCAAATTAGCAATAAAGCACTTTATAAACAGTTTTAATTGCAGCAATGTATGTGTATCAGTCCGTTTTAATGGTGTGTACACGAGCTGTCTTTCACGTAGCAATTGAGCCAAGCAACTGAGTTGCATTAACATGGTGCCTGAAATAGAGCACACAAACGGTGTGACCAAGGTGCCAAAAATGACATCAGGTAAATAGCTCTTTTCTTTGACATAGGTATTTAAATCAGCGGGTCTTGTGAATTGAGACGGTTGTTCAGCAAGTAATGCATCATTTCTAGGGAGTGGCATGGTGGGGCGCATGATGCCTTGTGCTTGAGATCTGACGTCTTGCGCTTGTCGGATGCTAGGGTCGTGTCTTGGAACACGCCCGCGGTGAATTGGATCAAACACATAATTTTTAAGCTCATACAGATCGAGGGGCATACTATGAAAAGCATCATTTGCGATGACCCACTGGGCAATGGCAGCACATTTGCTTAATTGCTTCATTTTAGCTTTACGTTCTTTTAACACAACATCAGGTGATTTTTCATTGACAGCTTGTTTCGGTTTGAGCGATTGAAAACTGTCTGGCCGACTTAAGAGTCGGATCGTTTCTGCATATTCTTTGTATGTCCCTGCAAGAAGACGACCGCCTTGCTCGGTGCCACTAAAGATAGTGCTTAACAGCGTGCTTTTTTGGTTTTCATATAATCGGCAAAATAAAGACTCATGATATTGATCAAGGAGGGGCTCATCTAGCGCATCCAGCGACGTGGCTAGCGTGTCGTGACAGAGGTGGCTTTCAAAGTAACGTCGTACCGGATCTTCATTGATGTCTTCTCTATCTAAGCTTATCGTGTATGGGCTTAGTTTTTCATCACGTAATAATTCATCTAATGTTTGCCGATCTTCGACAAAACAAATGCCAGATAAGTAGATCGACTTTATTTTTGTATATGTTTCATTATGTTCTTTATCTAAGCGATAGGCTTGAGCCAGAAGGGTGAGTGCTTGAAATACAGTGATTTTCATGTGATTAAATTATTGCCATGATGCTTCTATATAAATATGTGTGGACTTTATTTGATTTCTTGCTTTGAGTCAATAGATTTATATAAACAGAGGCATGAGCGTAAGCTGTGACGTAGCCTTGATGAAGCGCAGCGTAATCAAGGGTTTTGGTGGTGTGTCTATTTAAGATAACCTTGATTACGCTGCGCTTCATCAAGACTACGTCTAGAGCAGTGCGCTCAGGATGACGTTGTGAGCTACAAAATAAGTTAAATGTAGATATTAATTTCATATTGCATTATAATTCACTTAACGAAACGGAAGTATTGCTTTACATGGAGTGAATGAACATGAGTTTAGAAAAAATAAATGATCAAGGTCTTTACACACCATTCCCAGGCGTCACGGTGGTGGCCAAAACGCGGGATGAGGATGATGTGACTTGGCAGCGTGTTCATGCTGCATTGTTTGCAATTGAGGCTTTAAAGCCTTATTACGCACTCACGCCCTTTGAAAGTTATCATATGACTGCGATTAATTTATATACAGAAAGAGGCTGTGCTGGAGAGGATGACTGGCATGCGCTCATCGCCAACAACTTACCTTTTTTTCAAAAAATACATGGCGCCTGTTTGACCCTGCAAGAGACGTTGACAGTGGAGATAGCAAGAATCGATGTGACAGAGACCATCCGCATGGTGTTGCGGCTTTCACCCGCCCAACAAGACATGATCACTGCTTTAGCAACATCTGTCGATGAGGGTTTATTAGAGGGGCTGCCAGGCCTGTTTCATATTACTTTAGGGCATAATTACCGCTGGATAGCAGACCGAGCTGTCCGCAAAACACTGAGCGACCAGGTGAATGAGGCACTGAAACTTCTAATGGGAACGACAATCACGCTCAAACCACCGCGATTAACTTATTTTAAAGACATGCAAGCGTTCACACCTTGGGAAGCGAAGAGTGATCCGTTTGTTTCGGTTTCTGTGGGGGCGTTGGGGTTTCTTTCTAGGGCAACGCCGCCGCCTCAAGACAAGATTAAAAACAGCGCCCCTGGCCCTCGCAACACTTGAAGCAATACACGTTCTTTTTCATGCTGTGCAATGTCTTGTAATGCTTTAACCGTTAGGGTGGGTTTATGATTAGCCGAGATAATCACATCACCCGGTCGTAAACCGCCACGCCATCCAGCGCTGGTTTCTGAGGCTCCAACCACTTGAACGCCCACGACATGTCCATGAACCGGAGAGTCTTGTTCGAAATTAATGAGGGTGAGCCCATATAAAAAGGGGTTCACAGATTGCAAAGACTCTTCATGTTCTTTGAGATCAGTGACAACAGCATCTAAATTCATTTCTTTGCCATTACGCATCACCGTGATGGTCGCATGGCTGCCAACACGTAACAGGCTAATAACCGTTTTGACTTGTGTTGCTTGGGTGATATGGGTGTCATTGATTTTAGTGATCACATCGCCTGATTTGAGCCCTGCTTTTTCAGCAGGAGAGGCTTCATTGACTTGCGCAATTAATGCGCCTTGTAGCCCATCAGGGTACCCCATGGCTTGGGTGAGTTCTGGTGTTAGGTGTTGTACGAAAACGCCCATTAGGCCGCGATGAATAGAGCCATATTTGAGGAGTTGTTGAACCACATCACGCACCATGTTAATGGGAATGGCAAACCCAATTCCAATACTGCCGCCGCCCATGCCTGAAAGAATAGCTGTATTAATACCGATGAGCTCCCCTTTGGTGTTGACGAGTGCGCCACCGGAGTTACCAGGATTAATGGCAGCATCGGTTTGAATAAAATTTTCAACGCCTTCAATATTGAGATCACTCCGCTTGATAGCGCTGACAATGCCAAATGTGGCAGATTGACTATTCCCAAAACTATTTAAACCAAACGGGTTGCCGATGGCGACCACAAAATCACCCACTTCGGTTTTATCAGAGTCGCCAATGGGTAAAGATTTCAAATTTTTGGCGTCGACTTTTAAAATAGCCACGTCGGTTTCAGCATCGTTGCCAATTAGTTTTGCATCGAGTCGTCGACTGTCTTGAAGGGTGACCATGATGACCGTCGCATGACGGACCACATGATAGTTGGTGATGATGATGCCGTTTTTAGGATCTAAAATAACGCCAGATCCGATGCTTTGAAATTTTCGGGGTTGAGAGGGTGAGCCACGCATAGGAGCTGGCCGATTTTGATTGTTTGCTTCTTCTTCATCAGCAGATAACTCACCACTGGGTAAAATGCCTTGTACGGCAATGTTAACAATAGCCGGCATAGATTGTTTTAAAATGGGGGCAAGAGAGGGGACGCCAGCAGCATGGGCTTTCGTGTAAACAAGACATGAAAGGAGAATATATAAACCCATAAGTCTAAAAAAAGAAAGATTTTCCATGGCCTATGCTTCCGAAATCCAAATGAGAGTCGCTATTCTACCTGTTTGTCCGTCGCGACGATAGGAAAAAAAATGCTCTTTATCTTCAAAGGTACAGGCTTCGGCATCATCTATCGAGGAGATCTGATGTGCTTGTAAGATGAGAGTAGATATTTGCCCCATGTCTAGCATGTATTTTCCGGGTTTGTGGGAAAAAAAAGCAGCGCTGGCCTTAGGGTACTTCGCTAGAAAAATAGCCATGACCTCTTCGCCAACTTCAAAACAGCGCGCGCATATTCGTGGCCCTAACCAAGCCATGAGTTGATGTGGCGGGGTTTGCATCTGTTGCAAAGTAGATTCAATCACGCCGTCGGCTAATCCGCGCCATCCGGCGTGAATGGCGGCAATTTCGCGACCTTCACGGTCGCAGAGTAAAATGGGTAAGCAATCTGCGGTGAGGATGGCTAACACTTGGTTAGGCGTGCGGGTAATGGCCGCATCGGCTTTGCGCTCGGTAGTGTTTTCGACAATCACGCAGTGGGTACTGTGGGTTTGTTCTAACCAGATGGGCTCGTTCGGGAGCTGAAACCGTTTGCGTAGAGCTTGACGATTTTGGGTGACATCATCAGGGTTGTCATTGACATGATCCCCTAAATTATTCGCATGATAAGGGGGTAAACTGACACCTTGAAGGCGGGTGGTCGTAAAGGCATGTACGGTAGATGGCGCAGGCCAATTGGGGGTGAGATGATCATCATTAGCTAAAAGATGCATTCTGTGACTCTAATAGGGTTAAAAGGTCAGTAAAATCCGCGGGCAGTGGCGCTTCGAGCTCAATGGGCTTATGCGTGATGGGGTGCGCAAAACATAGTTTATGGGCGTGGAGTGCTTGTCGTTTAAACGCATTAAATGCGTCTCTGATGAATTGTGGTGTTTCGAAAGGAAGCGGAGGAGGGGAGCCATAGAGTGGGTCGCCAACAATAGGATGCTTGATATGCGCCATATGCACGCGAATTTGATGGGTGCGACCGGTTAATAGTTCAACTTGTAGCAAGGTAAAGCGGTGAAAATGTTGAATCGGTTGATAACGGGTAATGGCTTCTTTGCCTTCACGACGCACGGCCATTTTGAGGCGGTTGCGGGGATCACGACCAAAGGCGGTATTGATGGTATTGGGAGTGACAATGCGACCTTGCACTAACGCCAGGTAATAGCGCTTAATGTGACGCTCACGCATGGTGTTAGTGAGCACATGATAGCTTGCTTTATTTTTTGCAACCAACAGTAAACCTGTGGTGTGTTTATCTAATCGATGGATGATGCCCGCGCGTGGCAGTGCTTGTAAGGCGGGGTCATGAAATAACAAGGCATTCACTAAGGTATGTGTGGGGTTACCGGCACCTGGATGCACCACTAAACCCACGGGTTTATTGATGACTAATATATCGTCATCTTCATAGCAAATGTCTAATGGAATGGACTCTGGTAATGCTTCCATAGGATAAACCGGTAAAAAAGCATCTTGTTGAAACGTCAACTGCTCTTCACCTAACACTTTGGTTTTAGGTTGAGTGATTTCGCCATTGACCAAAATCGTGCCAGATTTCAACCCGGCAGACAGTTGAGTACGTGAAAATTCGGGGCAGAGTGAGGCGAGCGTTGCATCTAAACGTTGGCCGCGATACGTTGCAGGAATGTGACTGGGTAAGACTTGGCTCATGATTTACTCGTTTGTTAGGAGCCGCCCGCGCAATGAATTCGGTAGGGCCTCGGTGATGTGCACTTGCACGAATTGGCCGATTAAATCAGCAGGACCATCGAAATTAACCACGCGATTACACTCAGTACGTCCGGCCAACTGCGCGCCATCTTTTTTAGATAGGCCGGTGACCAGTAGACGTGCGGTTGTATTAACCATTGCTTGGCTATAACGCAGGGCTTGTGTGCCTAAGCGATGTTGTAAAAGTTGTAAACGCTGTTTTTTGACTTCCATGGGGATGGGATCAGGCAGATTGGCCGCAGGTGTGCCGGGTCTTGCGCTGTAGATAAACGTAAACGAGGTATCAAACCCTAGCTCGTGTACGGCATTGAGTGTTTGCTCAAAATCGTCGTCTGTTTCGCCAGGAAAACCGACGATAATATCCGTAGAGAGACGAATATCAGGGCGAACTTTACGCAGTTTACGAATTTTAGATTTGTATTCAATCAGGGTGTAACCGCGTTTCATTAAATTTAAAATGCGATCGGAGCCACTTTGTATGGGTAAATGCAGATGATTGGCCAATGTGGGCACGGTGTCAAAGGCATGAATGAGCTGATCGGAAAACGCAAGCGGATGTGAGGTGGTAAACCGAATACGTCCGATGCCTTCAATGGCTGATAAATATTGAATAAGGATGGCTAAGTCTGCGATGCCACCTTCGTGCATGCTGCCTTGATAATCATTCACGTTTTGACCGAGTAAATTGATTTCTCGCACGCCTTGCTCTGCTAGTTGATAGCATTCGGCTAACACATCATCAAAGGGCCGGCTGATTTCTTCGCCGCGGGTATAAGGGACCACGCAGTAACTGCAATATTTACTACAGCCTTCCATGATGGATACAAACGCAACTGGGCCTTCGGCGCGCGGTGCGGGTAAATGATCAAATTTTTCAATTTCCGGGAAACTGATATCAACCACCGGTTTATGTTTAGCCAGACGTTCGTCTAGTAAAGCCGGCAGGCGATGTAAGGTTTGGGGCCCAAAGACAATATCGACAAAAGGCGAGCGTTTAATAATATCTGCACCCTCTTGGCTCGCAACGCAGCCCCCCACGCCAATGATGAGATTGGGGTTTTTGGCTTTAAGTTTGCGCCACTGCCCCAACTGTGAAAAGACTTTTTCTTGTGCCTTTTCGCGAATAGAACAGGTGTTCAGCAACACTAAATCGGCTTCTTCAGGGTTGTCTGTTTTTTCGAACTGATGCGAAGCAAATAACACGTCTGCCATTTTTGTTGAATCATACTCATTCATTTGGCAGCCATTGGTTTTGATAAATAATTTTTTATTCATGGGGGTAAGTCTCTGGAAGAAGGCGGCTATTCTATCATTTGGGTTTGACATCAGATCTATCCGACATTGTCCGATCAATCCGAGCCGCGACCGTTAGGGAGCGGAAGTTTTAAAACTTCCGCTCCCTAACGGTCGCGGCTCGGATTGATCGGACAATGTCGGATAGATCTGATGTCAAACCCCCGATCGTTTGAGTCCCATCAATGCCAAAATTTTTGTTGAAATTTCTTCAATAGAAAACTTAGTGGAATCAAGATAAGGAATTTTTTCTTTCTTATACAAGGTCACAATTTCATTGATTTCGCGCCGACACTGCTCCATTGAGGCGTAATGACTTCCAGGAGAGCGCTCTGAACGAATGTGATGTAAGCGTTCGGGATGGATAAATAACCCAAAGAGTTTCGATTGGTGGGGTTTCAAGCTAGGCGGGAGCGCGTGCCAGTTGAGTTCGTCTTCGGTGAACGGATAATTAGCGGCTTTGATGCCAAAATGCAGGGCCATATAAAGGCAGCTTGGGGTTTTTCCACAACGCGAGACCCCAATTAACACAATATCAGCTTGGTCATATTGATTTGTGTGTAAGCCATCATCATGGCTTAAAGAAAATTCTACGGCTTCAATACGGTGATAATAGGTTTGTGTGTCTGTAGCACTGTGGGTTTGCCCGACGGTGTATGATGATTTGGTTTCTAAGGCTTGTTCTAGGGGTTCAATAAAGGTGTTAAATAAGTCAAATACAATCGCGCCCGATGACTTGATGAGATTGACAATATCAAGATGGACGATGGTCATGAAAATCAAGGGTGCATGTTGTGAGCTTGTGTGTGCTTCGTTGATTTTATGGATGGCAGCGGTGGCTTTTTCTAGGGTATCGATATAGGGAATGGTTTGTTTATCGAATTCAATATGACCAAATTGAGACATCAAACTGTTTCCTAGATGCTCAGCGGTGATGCCGGTGCCATCTGAAAGCATAAAGACGGGTTGTTTCATTCTAAAGAATCCTTTGCTATGTTCAAACGAAGTATAGTACATTTATTTTGTAACTCCCCACGTCATCCTGAGCGCCAGCGAAGGATCTCCTGCTAATTAGCACATTGCTAGCTAGGGGGGATCCTTCGCTGGCGCTCAGGATGACGTGTACCTGGGTAGTTACTTTATTTTTAAATGACCCGTAGGTTGGGCCTTGGCCCAACCTACATCAATAAGGAATAGCTAGCATGACAGAAGATCGGTATGAAGTGAACCATACTTTATACGTGGTTGGTCTCATGAGTTTATTGGGTTCACTTTCATTGATATTTTTTGCCTTATATATTTTACCCAGTTTGTTATGGGATTTAGCCTATACCGTGCCAGATGCTGTGAAAACTTGGCATGTGTGGTTGCAAGAAGAGCGCGATTGGAGTGCAAGTGGTTCTGGGTGGTTGATGTTTAGTGTTTTCATGGTGCCTGGGTTAATATTGGGCTATATATCTTATTGGGCCTCTAATCGGTTGGATGAAGGATTGCCTGATTTAGTTCCGACACACATTGAGTTAGCCGTCAGTGATGAGGAACAAGAAGTTCAAGAGATAAAAAAAGAACAAGCGGCCCTGGTGCCTTGGCGCTTAGCGGGTTGGCTATTGCTAGCCTGTGTCTGCATCGTGTTAGCGGTTGGGTTGGTTCACAAGTGGATTAGTTTATAAAAAGGGGACAATCATGATGTTTTTTAAAAAAATTCGTATTCGGCTACTCACTAGAAAAGTCATGCAGCTACAACAACAACGCACCACGCAACAGGTGGCAGATGAAGCGGTGAAACGAGAAATCGCCATTTATCATAAACTCAGTTGTCTGTATAGCCATTTAGAAGGCAGTAAACGCTATCCATTTGCCATAGAAATGTCCCGCGAGATGCTTCGCCTTGCCGCACAACTGCATGATGCCTCCGCGCAATATCTCTTGGGCGTTCACTATTTAGAAGAAGCCAAATGGCGAGATCAATTGGAGCGCGAGAAAACGTTTGCAAGTCAGGGCAATAAAGCGTTATGTGCTACGATGTTTCAAGAAGCGGTTGCCTATTTAACCGCATCATCAACTACCCATATTTTAGCAAAACGCATGTTAGGCGCTTGCTATATTTTTGGCTGGGGGTTACCCGCAAATAACGACCAGGGTTTGGCCTTGATTGTAGAGAGTATCACCCTAGAAAACAGCTGGGGCAGGGCTGCGCAGATTTTGGCCTCACTGGGCCTCAACCGACCGGAGTTTTTCGAGGCGTTGGTGAAACAGCGGCATTGATAAGTGTTTTTAATACTGCACACATTTTTAGTTTTACTCCGATCAATCCCCTCTCCCGCGGGAGAAACTCTTTTAAGACCCAGATGCTGAACGCGGGGGAGGGTTAGGGACACTGCCATTAAGTTAAGGAAATGTTATTGATTTCCCTGTAATTTTTTTAGAATCTCTGCATTTTTACAAGGATGTAGAGATGTTAAAATTAGTACAAGCAATCAAGTTAGTTACTCTAAGTGTTGTCGAACCATTTTTT
>JAPLRL010000013.1 GCA_026399205.1 Gammaproteobacteria bacterium | reverse complement strand
TCAATTGTTGGATTAGATTTTTTCATGCACCTATTTGATCATAACTGCATATTTTTTCAAGTCTTTTTTACATTATTTATTTAATTCGTGCCACACCAAGGAGATCCCTCGCTGCGCTCGGGATGACGTGGGGAGTTACATTTTTTTTATATATTACCAATATTAGAAGGCTCAAAAAAACTAATGCAGTTGGAATAAATCTCTCCACATATACTCAACGCCAGGTAGACATATTGCGATCAACTCGTTAAAAATAACATCTAAAGTCCGGTGAAATAAGCATGACCCTCTTGATTTTACACCACTTAGTGATATAGTTATGAAAAAGGATCGATTTAATGAAGCTTTATAAGTCTATCTATTTTGGCAAATGGGCATCTGAGCAGGGCCTCTCTGATGCAGCCCTACGAACGGCTATTTGCGAGATGCATCAAGGTATTTTTGAGGCAAACTTAGGTGGGCACATTTATAAGAAACGAATTGCTATTGGCAATAAAGGTAAAAGCAGTGGTGCCCGTACGATTATCGCTTTTAAACAAGATGAGAGAGCCTTTTTTATGTATGGATTTGCAAAAAACAAGCGGGCTAACATTAGCAAAAATGAATTAGCCGCATTAAAAAAATTGGCCAAAACCTATTTGAACCTAACGGCACAAGATCTACAGCGAGAAGTTCAAAAAGAGCAGCTCATTCCAATACTGGAGGAATAAACCATGGATAAATCCATTTTAGAAGTCGTACATGAGTCAGCCAAAAGTCTTTATGACTCCAAACTCATTGATGCGACGACCATGCATGAATTTGACGCACTATGCCTGCCACCTGTTAAAGAGTTTTCAGCACATGCCATTAAAATGCTGCGCCTCAAAGCCCGTGTGAGCCAAGCCGTATTTGCGCTTTATTTAAATATCTCTACATCCACTGTTAGGCAATGGGAGCAAGGAGACAAGCATCCACGAGGTACATCTCTTAAATTGTTAAATTTAATCGCATGTAAGGGGCTTGATATTCTTCGCACATGATAAATGAACCAGGTTATTGCCAATATTAATTCTAAGCACCTGGACAAACTCATGAAAAAGACAAGAATTGCTTTGCCCATGTTGGGTCGGTAATTTTTTGATGGATACGCTGAAGCCATGTTGCAGTATCACCCCCACCAGGGGCTTCACCACCACTCCAATTATTTTTTGTCCAAAGGTAAATTTCTAGGCACTTCATTTGAATCTGTTTTGGCAGCGCACTCAAATCAATGCTCTCTTTAGGCATGACAGAAAAATACCCCTCTAAATAAGGCCCAATCTTATCCTGCCAGTTTTTCTCATCGAGAACAATGGAATGAAAAAATGGACGCGCCACATCCTCTGTAAACCAATTCATGCTGGGTAAGTCAAAATCAATAATATGAATTTCTCGGCCATGCCTAAGTACGTTCCCTTCACGATGATCGCCATGCGTTAAACCATAGGTGAGGGATGATTGATTTCTATCTTTTAGAAATTGATCGACCTCTGCTAAACAGCGCTGTAACGCGGTTGATTCATGTTGCGCGTACTCATGCAACTCTTCTAGCGACTGATCCCAACTGGTATAAGCGTGTGCTCCAGGGTCGTAACTCATGGCCGCATGATGAAGTTGACCCAGCGCCCTGCCCCAATTTTGGTAGGGTACTAAATCAAGACTATCAAAGCAGATAGGTTCGCCAGGGACCTCTCGACACACATGCGCCAAAAATAATTCAGACCCTTGCTGTATGTGCTCAACCCATAAACTATTCCTTGAGGTTATAGGCTCACAAACAGGCACGGCATGTTCGAAGAGATGTCGTTGATAAGCAATTGCAGCCAACAATTCGACCTCACCGCGTAGTTTGGCATGCGTCATACGCAAGTAATACCCCAGCCCCTGCCTCTCAAAGCGGTAGACTAAATTAATCCCCTCACTCACCAAGTGAATAGAGTCAATTACACCATCCCATGCTTTCATTGCATGTTGCGGTGTTATGGTAGGATCTATGCGTTTTAGAACCTCATTCCACATTTATGCTGCCAGTTTTTTTATCAATCTCTTTTGATCTTAGCGCTCTAAATTCAGCAAGCAATTCATCCTCAGTAACACCCTGGGCCAATAATAACGCCTCTAATTTTTTGGCAGCTCGCTTTAATGACTCTAGTTCTGGTTTTTCAGAGTGATGATGGCTGGGGATATAGTAACCAACCGTTTCGCCATGACGAGTCACCGCCACAGGCGTGGATGTCAGCAAATATTGGGGTAAATGGGCGCGAAATTCTCGCATCCCTACTTTCAACACTGCAGAAGTCATGATATCTACCGTCTTTTGTGTACTCATGTGTACATGATAGCACACATTCGTAATTTTTTTAATAATCATGTAATTTACTGTTTAAACGCCAAGCCAGAAGTATCACACTAAACACCACGCCTAACACCATCCCCCACCACAAGCCAACCTCACCAATCTTTAAATGGGTGACAAAGAAATATCCGACCGGCAAAGAGATAACCCAAAAGCTGATAATGGAGATGAATAATGTAAAACGGGTGTCTTTCACCGCACGCAACGCTCCAAAAAGAGTAATTCGACACCCCTCGAAAATTTGAAATATGGCGCAAACTGCTAAAAACCGTGTGGCAACATAGACGATTTCCACATTTTTAGGTTGGTTGATATCGAAATCAATAGAAATGAGTGTAGATGGGCAAAACCAGAAAAAGAATGCCGCTATCGTCATGCATAAACCCGACAGGGTCACACCCGTATACCCCGCGATTTTTGCAGCCCATACGTCTCCCGCGCCAAGCAAATGCCCCATACGCACTGTCACTGCTTGTGCAATTGAGAAGATAATTGAAACAAGCACAGCATTATACTGCATGACAATTTGATTTGCGGCTAATATATTGGCGCCAAAGGTCCCCATCAATAAAGTTAATGCAAAAAAGAACCCAACCTCAATACAGTACATCAACCCCATGGGGATCCCAATTTGAAGTAGCTCAACGATATACGACGGTTTAGTAAAGTGGGTGAGATGATTGAAATAACAGTGATACTCCTTTTTTACTAAAAGAAAGAGAATCATGCCAACAGCAAGAATCCAATTGGTTAAACTCATTCCCCAGCCAGCACCCGCAATACCTAATATGGGCAACCCGAACTTTCCGAAAATAAGCGCAAAGCTGAAAAAAATACTAAGTACTGTACCTAGCGCGACCACTGACAGAATCACGCGCATTCGCCCCAAACCCATCATCACCTCAATCAACGCCGCCATGATAAACTGGGGTAAAATGCCTGAGGCCCAGGCGTGCAAATAGGCTGTTGCGAGAAGAACAACTGCTTCGTCTTGCCCAAGCAGCAAGAAGATGGGAGATATATTCCAAAATAATAAAAATGTCGGCACAACTAATAAAAGAGCAAGACAAATACCATCACGGACAATCAAAGAAATACCATGGTTATCATTCGCGCCATGACGATGGGCTACTAACACATTGATTGAGCTTAATATGCCATAGGTGATGACAAGCATGGTGCACGTCAAGTAACCAGCCAATGCACCAGCAGCTAAAATAGCTGGGCCCAGCTTGGCAAGGAACAGCGTATTAAAGAAGAAAACGGCTGATCCTAATAAACTGGTCATCGACATTGGAATGGCTAACTTTAGGAGAGGGTAAACATCATTTTTAAAGCGCCTCATCATGAGTGACTTCCCCCAATTAGGATGGATAAAACATCAATGCGTTACGGCTATTTTAAGGAGGTCTGGCATCAATCTATTCAACGCCATGAGCATCTGAGCCTCTATCATGCACAATTCTTAATATGTAGTGCTTTCCCAATTTTTTCTTTTGCATTGAAGAACCGCTTACTTTTTTGATAATCTTTATAAAAATCAGACTTGGCCGAGTCATCTCTTTTTTTCTCAAGAATGTATAGCCTAATGACTTGTTCCGTACTCTCATTCATGGCCGTTATTTCATCACCCTTTTTTTCCCATTTACTAACAGCCATATGCGTTGCATGAGCAACACTATTGCCAAACTCTCTCAGGGACATTGAAAAGTACGAACGAATAAATTTAATTTGATTTCCTGTTAACCTAGATGCTTGAATAGCTAGTTGCATAATAATTTGGTCAGCAATGTGATGCACGTCTATTTTAGGGTGCCAATCTTGGTTAACATAAACCATTTCCACTTTTTCCAGCTCTATGGGAAACCCTAAACCATCGTATACATAATTTTCAATCATCTTCGTTTTCATTTTTCCCCCCTATTCCCGTCTGATGGCTGTGATAATTGGCATAAGCTCATCAGTAAATGTAAGGATGATTCTAATTTTACAAGCATCTACATCTTCACCATCTATACAGTATTACGACTCTTTACTTCCCAATAACATCATTATAATCGATGTAAACTCAGTTTACGAATTTTAAAAGATCAGGCATCCTGGATTCATCTGGTTTCTCTTTCAACGCCCACGGTTTTCTTAAGAGTTTACATCATCAAAATATTTTATAAAAAAAGTCATGGTCAGTTTAGGATTGTGCAAATTTTCTCTCACAAACTCAGTTTTAAAACCACATTTTTCATAAAACCCCGGTGCCTGAAAGGCACAAGAGACCAGATTAATATTATGAAGTCCCTTCCCCTTAAAGCGACTCTCAAGTTCAACAACAAGTTTTCTACCATAACCATGCCCACGATGGCTTTCTTTCACCCATAAATCGCGAATATGTATTGACGAATATGAAGAAAACGCACTCAACACACCTACAGCTTCATTTTTTTCATCAAACAGCACTAATGAAAAAGGGGTGTAATTCACATCAATCCCATGACTAGTTTCATACTCTTTTAATCCATTCTCCATTTCCCTTTCAATATCGGTGGACAGTTGTTCAACAAGGGATATTTTTAAATTTGTCATGACTTATTTCCTATAATTGCATCCATTAAATCAGGAATGAGAATAGTCTTTAATTGAGCTAGGTCCATCATTGTGTATTCATCTTTTAGTTCATTTCCAGGCGTTGTTTTGCTTCACCAAACCTATTTGTTGCCATTCTCCACTGATGTGCCTTCAAAACCTGGGTTGATGGCCCTCGTGTGCTGGCTCAATAGTAGAAACCGCCATACGCTCACGCTGAATACGCTCTAATTCTGCAATCGCTTCAGTATTGTCCAAATCCTTGGCCAGATCAATTGGCCTTGTCCCCTCTAAGTCTGCCCTATCACTTTTCACGCCATAGGTGTGAAGCGCTCTAATCACATCAACCTTATCAAATCCTGCCGCATAATGCATAACATCACGACCATCGAGAACGGTGATTTCAAAATCAGCTCCATATTGGTGCAACTTGTCAATCACATTCACATGACCATTCATTGCAGCAATCATCGCAGGCGTCACCCCTTTATCGGTTCGTGCCTTATTCAAATCAGCGCCACATTGAGCGAGTTTCTCAATCGCATCAGCATGACCATTTTGAGCGACCAGGTAGGTCATGGTGACACCCGCTTCCTCATCGCTCAAATCAGCATTAAAATCAAAGTGTATACGATGTAATGCTTCAACTGCAGTAACACTGCCATGATCAATTGCCTCATTCACCAACGCAGTGATTCTTTCAAGTGTTAATGCTCGCATCGGGGCGCTGGCAGCCAATCGCCTCGTGATAGCCTCAAAAGAATTATCTACCGTCTCTTGATGCACAGGTACCGCCCCAATAGGCACAACTTCTGATGAACACGCCGGATTATCCTTATTTGACAGATCAACCCTTACTGAAATGCTAATCTGTCCAATCTCCTGGCCGTTTGAGAAAGCAGATAAAGCCTGATGTATCGCATCAGGTTCAATGGTAACGTAGAAATTTTCAGGCACAGCGACCGGTTGATAAGCGCGCTCTATACGCATATCTTCTGTTGTTCTAAATCCACAAAATCGCTGCTCAGTTCTGAATCGGCGATACTGAATCGAGAAATCCCTTCTGAATACGTCAGCATCCAGAGTAAGATAGGTAAATCTCCTCTGAAATCCACCCAAGCCTACGCGCGGCTCAGTTTGTTCAAGAGAAACAACGGAAGCTAACACGCCTTCTGATACATGTCCGAAAAACTCATGATCTTTCGCACGAACCACCAAGAAGCCTTTCTCTGTAGACTCAGCTAATCCTTGGATCGCTAAAGAAACAGTTATTTGTACGTTCATCACACACTCCTAATTAAAGTCACTGCCCCATCGAACTGCGTGCTTTTAGTGCATTATAAGATTGAGCATTTCCTCGGAATCCCATCCCATTTGTTGTCGGTAATTTAAAAAACCCAACATCAATGCGGTATTTAGAAGCCATCTGATCCATATGTGGGTGCAAAGCTTTCAGCCTGCGCTCAGTCGCCTCCATATCACATGCACTCTTTATATCGATAGACGAAGACTCATTTTCAGACTCATGTACAGCCAATACATCTCTCATAGAGACTAAATAATCTGGATTGGAAAAAGTAGCAATCATACCCGCATCTTCATAATGCGTAACCTGCACAGTCGGATCCAGTTGTTTGATTTTAGCAAGCTGCGATAAATGAAAACCAATCATAGAAAAAACAAGATTGGGCATGGGATCACAGGTAGATGCTCTATTCCTTATTTGCCAATGCAACGCGACCATTTTCATCATGGGTCCTTCTTGTATCTGCTTTAGGACTTGTAAGATCGTATTTTGCATTGGCTCTGAGACTGCTTGTAATAGTTCGCTCAACTCCTCATTGGACTTGATAAATTTTAATAAGAATACCGCCACAACATGTTTGATTTTTTCGTCTGTCCTCATGTTCTGCAAGAGTATTGAGAAATGTTCTCGATGATGCAGAATAATACTTTCGTCTTTGATGATATCTACGATATTTTTAAATACTTTGTCCTCTAGGTCCTCTAAGACCAGCCCTAGCTTTTTAACAGCTTCTGTGGCCCGTGACAAATAACGGCGTACAGTATTACCTGGGTTAGGGCTGCATTGAACGATTGTAACAAAGTTGACTGTATCAATAACCATTTGGTGAAACGCTTCTGGCATTTCATCTAAGAACCCCTGCAGTTGACCTGGACCCACAATACCGCACGCTCTGTAGCAAAGAAAGGCTTGCCCCTCTTCAGTATAAAAAAAAGAACCAAAAAATGAAGGCTCAAAAGCAGACCTAGGTTCTTGATGTCTAGGCGTAAAGTCAGGTACAACCCCACCATTAGCATCATATTGTTGGCGTTTCTCTGCATCCGATAGAATCTCATAAGCGGAACTCATAGCTTTAAAATTCTCTGCATAAGACGCTTTTTCTGATTCAGTGGCATTTGGATGTTTATCTGGATGTAATAATAATGCTTTTTTACGGTAAGCTGCTTTCACTTCTGCCATTGTCGCAGAAGGGGCAATCCCTAATTGCTGGTACAGTTCGTTAGCCATGTTAGCGTCCCCATTCATAAATGTGAATTCATAAAACATAGTGTAACTATTTTTATCGAAACCCAATAGGGTATAAGTACCCTATTACATCTTTTGCGGTCACTGCTCGCGTCCAACGTCAGCTCTTTAGGCGACAACCTGGGCTAAGTTACAAAATAGTAACTCACCACGTCCTAAGCTCGACTTTAGCCAATTTTCATCACTATACCCTAGATTCCGTTCGCCCTGAGGAGGCGCGCTTTCGATCTTAGTCGTTATGCACTGAAGCTCAACGCGCCGTCTCGAAGGGTTAGCTCTGTACAACCTATCGGGTTATGCTTACCGATGAAGTTAGATGCAACACCCTTCGAGACGGCGCGTTAAGCTTCAGTGCCATTGATTTAGATAGAGTATGCGCCTCCTCAGGGCGAACGGACATTGGAGCGGAAAATGGCTAAAGTCCAGCTAAGGAATCACCGCAAATTTGAACACTAAAAACGGGTTCTGTTTTTTATCAAAAATACGCGCAGCGCTCATTATAGGCGCTGCGCGTGAAATCAATAATGAACGCTGATTAGCAGTTGGGAGCCGGCGATTCTGTTATTGCTGTCTCTCTTGTGCGTGAGTTAAACAGGCTCTGTGTTAAGGGCGGCGTATCACCATAAGAAGTGGTCCTGAACCAGCTCCTTTTGCCCAAATCATCACGATGAGATATCGTAATTTCTGGTGCCATGCGTATGGACGCAGCTTTCATCGTTTTTAATGCAAGTTCCAACGAATCCACTGGGATTGCAAATTCGATAGAATCCGTTTCGATTCCACATACCGTATCATTAGAGTCGAATAGCACTCGACCAGCACTCCAACAAACCGAATCACGCACATTTTTTGGAATAGGTGTCCCGTCAATGGCATACGTCATCACTTCCCCGTAAATAGCCATGTGCGAAAGACCTGGAACACTGCCTTCTCTAGAAAGGATTTGACCATCAGGTGCAAACCTTAATGTTCCATCGGTTTTGAGTACAAATCGAAGCGATTTAAACTTTTTACCATCTTGAATGATGCTGTAGCAACTTTTGAAAATTCCAGGGTTTAATATTTGATTAATATCAGCAGGCAGTAACTCCCCACGTCATCCCGAGCGCAGCGAGGGATCTCCTTGGTGTGGCACGAATTAAATAAATAATGTAAAAAAGACTTGAAAAAATATGCAGTTATGATCAAATAGGTGCATGAAAAAATCTAATCCAACAATTGAGT
>JAPLRL010000065.1 GCA_026399205.1 Gammaproteobacteria bacterium | reverse complement strand
ACCCACTGACAGGACCCTGAGACACAGATCTTTCCGGCCAAAAATAATGACTGGGCGTTTTCTTGGCACTTTCTTTTCATGAGTCAAGCCAACCCATCTACCAAAATGGCAAATCGGCTTAACTTAATGGCAGTGTCCCTAACCCTCCCCCGCGTTCAGAATCGGTGTCTTAAAGGGGTTTCTCGCGCGGGAGAGGGGACTGATCGGAGTATGAGACGGCAACTACGACAACTGCTCCTTCTCTTCCAACGATAACACCCGAGCCTCTTCATCTAACATCACAGGAATCCCATCACGAATCGGGTATGCCAAGCGATCGAATTTACAAATCAGCTCTTCGTTTTTTAATAATAATTTGCCCTTACATAAGGGACAGACCAAAATGGCCAGTAACTTCTTATCCATGTGAGCCTCCTTGTTGCGTGACTTGTTGACGAATGTAGATAGGCGTTGCCTCTGCAGGGCTCACTTTTTCAATTCCCCCTGCACTCACCACCTGTAATATATTTGCAGCCGTAGGATACACCACTTGGGTGCCTAATAAACACGATTGAATCGCTTGAGGTAAGTCTGCTTGTAGGGCTTCAAAGCCAACACCCGCTAACCATAAACCTGCATCCCCCGTACTGACGTCCCTCGGTACGGTTATGGCTTGGGGTGCAGAGACTTGAGTCTCCCCCATTTGCTGCATCTCCTCAAAATACCCCCAATACCAAGCATTCATTCTGGCATCCACCACCGCTAACACTGGTGTATGAGGCCTCACCCCCCAAGCAATCGCGCGCACACTACTCACCGGATATACCGGCAATGATGCCCCCATAGCCAAACCTTTGGCCACAGCACAGGCAATGCGTAAGCCTGTAAAGCTCCCAGGGCCTGCGTCGAACGCGATCCCATCTAGGTCGCTTAGTGCAACCCCTGCTTGTGTCAACAAGCCTGCAATCGCATCTAATACCCATTCCGCGTGTTTCTTCAGGGTATCTTCTTCTGCGGTATACATTTTGCCTGCAATGGTTAAGGCAACCGATGCATGGGTTGTGGCCGTTTCAATCCCCAATAAATTCACTTAGATTAACCCCTCTGCAAAAGCCAATACTTTATGCCATTCCCGGGTGCGTTGAAAAGCCGGGAGACTTTTAAACACCACTTCTCCATATTTTCGCCCCGTTAACCGCGGATCTGCAATCACCACTATTCCTCTGTCTTGATCCCCACGAATCAGCCGCCCCACGCCTTGTTTCAAAGCAATCACCGCAGCGGGTAGCGAATATACTGCAAATCCGGATTGTCCTTGGCGGGAAAAATAAGCCCCTTTCGCCTGAATCACCGGATCACTGGGGTTCATAAACGGCAGTTTATCAATCATCACACACGATAACGCAGCACCTTGCACATCGACCCCTTCCCAAAAAGTGGCTGTCCCCAACAAAATCGCATTGCCCAAGGCCCGAAAGCGCGCCAGTAAAATAGATTTAGACTCCGTGCCTTGCACCAAGACCGGATAAGACACTTGCATGGGTAAATGCGCCGCCATCCAATTTAAAGCCTCATGACTGGTAAACAGAAAAAAACACCGCCCTCGACACGCCTCGATTAAAGGCACCATCTGCCCCATTAAAACCGGATAATACTGATCACTACGCGGATCTGGCAACCCACGCGGCAAATAAAGCAGCCCTTGATTCGCATAATCAAAAGGACTCGCCACCTCAATGGTTTTGGCTTGCTCAATGCCCAGGGTTGTCATAAAAACATCAAAGGAGCCGGCTACCGTTAAAGTCGCTGATGTCCAAATTTTTGCAGCCGCTAACTGGCTCATCACCTTAGCAAAATGCGAAGCCACATGCATCGGGGTTAAAGAAAACACCACATGGTGCTGATATTTTTCTCCCCAAGCAATATACCCAAGGGATTGCGCGCGCAGCGTTGTTAAAAACGTTTCAAATGAAGTCAGTCGAAGCTGACATTGGTACAGCGCTTCTTCTTCGGTTGCTTTATCAGTGATACCTGCATCAAGAAAGCAACGGGATAGCTCGGCCAAGATTCGACTCAGGTCTTGCCAGATCACGCCAGACGTCATCCTGAGCGCAGCGAAGGACCTCCCTTGTTTGAGCGTGGTGCCATCTTCTGGAGATCCCTCGCTGCGCTCGGGATGACGTGCTCCTGTGGGATGACTTGTTCCTGTGGGATGACTTGTTCCTGTGGGATGAGCTGACACTTCAACATGAAAACGCGACTTCCCTTGGCAGGCGTCTTTGATGCGCTCCTCAACCGCTGCAAGCTCCGTCAATAAATCTTGGACCTCGGTAAAAAAAGGCGAGGTCACAGGCCAGGCCTCACCCACATCACTGCGCCACAACCCCAGCATACGCGTACTTAAACGATGCCCAAAAAAATCGGATGCAATCTCTGCTAATTGATGCGCTTCGTCAAACACCACCACCTGAACCCCAGGAAGCAGTGCGCCAAAGCCATCTTCTTTTAAACGCGCATCTGCAAAAAAAAGATGATGATTCACCACCACCAATTCGGCATCCATCGCACGACGCCTTGCTTTAACCAAAAAACAAGTTTGATAATGCGCACAGCGCCCACCTAAACAATTGTCTGCGGTTGAGGTTGCAAAAGGCCATACCGCGTCGTCTTCTGAAATTTCGGGTAATTCTTCGCGAACGCCTTCTTCGAGCTGCGCTAATTTTTCTCTAATGACCCCGAGCGAGCGAGCCGTTTGTCTATCAGTAAAGCGGGCTTCATCACTAAAATGTCGAATGCGGTATTCACATAAATAATTCGCGCGGCCTTTTAAATTCTGGACCCTAACGCCTAAGCGCAGGGCTTGCATCAGTTGAGGCAAGTCTTTATTGACCAATTGATCTTGTAGCATTTTGGTTGCCGTAGAAATCAAGATTTTTTTGCCGCTCAATAAACTCGGCACCAAATAGGCAAAGGTTTTCCCGGTTCCGGTCCCCGCTTCGGCAACCAGCTGGGTTTCTTGCACAATGGTTTCGGCAATCGCACAGGCTAAGCGTTGCTGCGTCTCACGCGCCACAAATCCAGGTAACGCTGGCGCTAACGTACTTTTTTTACCAAATAATTGCTTGGTCGCACGCACCAAATCAACAGGAAGCCCATTTACTCTGGCCACGTTTCTTCTAAATGTTGCAATTTACCCTCGACCCACTCCCAGTCTTTTGCATCTGCGGGCGGCTCTTTTTTAGCCGTAATATTCGGCCACGCTTTAGAGAGTCGGGTATTTAATTCTTTATAATCAACGCCTGAAGCCACCAAATCATCTTCAGACACAATCGCATCCACCGGACATTCTGGCTCACACAACGCACAATCAATGCATTCATCCGGGTTAATCACCAACATATTGGGGCCTTCATAGAAACAATCCACCGGACACACTTCTACGCAATCCATGTGTTTACATCGAATACATTGTTCGGTCACCACAAAGGTCATGCTTTCCTCCTCGTTTTACTGTAAACGAGGGTATCATACAGGAATTTGCGGGGTCGTTGTACTGGGTTGTTGTGCGTGCTGCGGAGCTTCGTAGGGTGGACAAAGGAGCCTAGCGATAAATTTGCAGGTTACTGGACACTTCCAGGGCGACGTGTCCACCGGTGGCTCGGAGCGTGGTGGGCACGTCGCCCAGAGACACCCAGTAAGCGGTCAGTTCAACGTGGGGCTCCTTTGTCCACCCTACAACAGCTCTACATCGAGTGGCATCGGCACGACAGGCCCCTTTATTCACCACTGATACCGATCTGGATTAAACGGCTCATCTGGCGGTTCATCCATCTCCGTATCCATCTCCTCAGCAACATCCTCAGGCAAACTCAACGCGCTCACCCGAACACCCTCCACAACCACCCGCTCAATCTGTGATCGCAACAAAGGCACATCTTCCTTCTCATTGAGGCCATCGATGTCTTTTTGCACCAACGCTAATAGTGTCTTCTCTCGCAGCAAATCCGATGTCAAACCTTTTAATTGCTGCTTTTGTGCTTGAAGATCAGGGCTGTCTTTTTTTGTAAAAAAGCCCCCTTTAGTGTTGCCGTCTTTCTTTTGATTGATGGTTTGAACTACCTGCTCTATTTGCTCACTGAGCAAAACACATTGAGCAACAATTTCACTCATTCGCTTAACATGCGGAACCATACGCTCAGGCACTTGCACGACTTCATTCGCACCGAGATCGACAGCCGGCAGTCGCATAAGCTCAGTGGGCGTCTTCCATCCGACAAAACGCTTCAGCAACTCGTCCTTCACTCCCAACAAGCATTGCGCATGTCGTTGTTTAACCTCTTCCAAATGCGGCCACTGGCTTTTATCGTTTAGAAAAGCACGATGTGCGTCTTCTAGCTCTTTTTCCGCTAGCATAAAGGTGTCACTGAGCGCTTTATTTCTAACAAACTCAGTCGGAAAATGCTCCTGTTGTCGTCTTGTATCCGCTTTCGCTTGATACCACTCAGCCTCAATGATCGCGTCTTTCAAACCGGCTTTCACCGCACGTTCCACAGCGAGTTTTGAAATCGGTGCTTTCCCGGCATTCAGGCCTTGTTGATTGAGTTTATCAACCGCGGCGCGTTCAACGACCAAGGCACCCTCGGCTTGGTCCATGGCAGCAACCGCACGGTTGAGTCGTTTAGTCCAATAAGCTTTCTGCCAATCAAGATGACCGCCAGACACTTTTCTACCTTTGGAGTCGTGTTTATAGGTCTCTGCGTTGACTTTGATGAGGGTCTCAATCAAGTCTAAATGCCACCATGCATCCTTTTGCGTGCGTTTCGCAACGGCGTAGTCAGCCGTCACTTGCGTCATGTGTTTAATATGGTTTTTTACTTCAGGTGGGCTGGCTTCTTGTGGTCCTAAGTTGTCTTCGCGTTCTTTAAATGTCTCCTCGAGGAACTCTCGAGGATAGAACTTATCCCAAACATTGGCATTGGTCCGATCGACAAGTTGAAATATATCATTTCTCCCGATCGCATCAAAGTCTTTCATGGCTTGTTCTAATGCCAGCTTAGTTTTATTAAATTCTTTTTGAATCCCGATTAAAGGCAAATCAAGTGATTCATCTAAAACCGACTGTAAGATGGCATGTACGTCTATAAATGCTTTTTTTAACCGTTCAAGTCGCGCATAAATCTCGTGATATTTTTCAACGGGAGGCGTTAACCACTCGAAGTCCCAACGCACAACATGCCCTTTTGTGATATCGACAGGCATGGGCTGTTGTGCTTTCTTTAAAAGTTGGCGCACGCTTTTGTCTGTTAAGAGGCTTTTGAGTGCGGTACGCTGCTCAATACTTTCGTTTAAACGCTGTAGGGCGTGTTGATAGGCCTCCTTATGAGCAGTTACACTAGAGTCGACTACACCCTTCTCAACCTCCACCAAGCATCGCTTCAACGCCAACGGCAAATCACGTTTTGAATCTCGTTGCAACACAAGCGGATGAAAAGCTTGGTGACTCAAAGTCTCTTTTACTGCACGGTCTAAATCACGCGCCACCTCTTCTACGATATGGCCCAATACAACCGGATTCGTTTTGACAATCGCTTTTCTTTCAGCCTTAAAACTCATCTGCGCGTTCTTCATCGCTTTTTTAGCATGCTTGATTTGCGCTTTCCAGTACGCTTCTTGTTTTTTTAGTGCGCTCAGCTGTTCATCTTTAAACTTAAATAGACCGACTTGCTTACGTCTGCTTTTTCGCAAAAACGTAGCCGCCAATAGATGCTGTTGCGCATCGGCTTGGTTGTGACTAGCGACGTGATAGTCTACAGCGCACTGATGTAGCTGCTTGACATGTGACTGCATGGCTTTTGAAAGCTTAGGCGTTATTTTCTCGAAAGTCTCTTGTTCACGTAGCGCCAGATCATAGTCAAGTTGTGCTTCTTTTTGTGAGAGATATGCGAGCATCCAAGCCGCCCCGAGTGTTTTTTGTTTCTCGGGATCTTTTTCTTGCAAATAAGCCGTTTGTGCTTCCATGAGCTGTTTATTCGCTTGATTTAAAGGAGCACCGATCTTACCGGGAATTAATTTAAACGATTTAAAAATGGGAGGGCTTTTCATCCCTGCAAACTCGATGCGTTCGATCTCTAACAACTGTTTACGCCCTGCGAGCCTCTGACGTTCTTGAATCAATGCATCGCGGGTTTGATAGTATTGCGCCAATTGCGGCATGGTACTGACTGCTGCTGTTTTTTCAGGGGGAGAGGCCAAAGCGAGATGACACACGTCAATGTGACTCTCTACTATATATAACTTCTTTTCCACCTCCCGTTGCAGCGCTTCTATTTTCTTTAACTCAGGCTCTCCTTCTGGGCTCAGTTCAGCCAAGAGCGCACCGATTCCTTTTTCTGTCCATAGTTCACGCGTCCTATCCTGAGTCAATTGTGCAATACCCTGGTCTTTCACTTGATTGGCCCGTATGCCTTTTTCTTGGACTATTCGACTCCACTCCCCTTGTGTTTCTTCAGCAAGAATCCCTTTGACGTTAACGCGCTGCTTTTCATCCACCAGCGAGACCTCTCGCTGTGATAGGATAATAGTCTCTTCTTGTAGCGCGTCTTGTTGTTCGAGCTCATGTGCTGCCGCACTTATTTCAAGGAGGGTTTCTAACTCTCTTGCGTCAACAGGACGTCCTTTTTGTCCTGCAGTGATGAGTTTCTGCAATTCGTGATAGTGATCATGAAGGGTAACGTTCCCCAGCTTCAGTTGCTGCTTAACTTCCTCAATCTCACTTTTATAATCTTCCATATCATAGAGTTTACTCGCAAATTGGGCTCGGAATTCAAGGGCCTTTAGGGTTGCGACGTGTTCGCCGTAGATATCAATGGCCGTGGTTAATTTCTCTTTGGCCGAGCTGACCACAAGAGATTCGGCACCCGGTGTTGAATCGGTTAATAGATTATCAATGAGTGCGTTTATGGTTTGTTGTTGTGGCATGGCTCGGCTCCTTTAAAATCGTTGTGCTATCAGCGAGTGGGGATCGTCGGGATGATCGTAGGGTGGGCAAAGGAGCCCCACGGTGAACTCACCGCTTGCTGGATGATCCTGGGCGACGTGCCCACCGGTAACTCCGAGCCACCGGTGGGCACGTCGCCCAGGATCATCCAGCAACCTGAAAATTCATCGCCAGGCTCCTTTGCCCACCCTACGATCATCCGCCCCTTCCCTACATCCCGGACGGCCCACTAGCTCGTTGGATCAACTCAGCGTCCGCAACAGCCGTCCGCAACTCATCAACCATTGTTTTGATTTTATCCATCGACTGATCATCACTATCAAGCTCCGCTTTCAATGACGTAGCCTGTTTCATCACTTTCTGTGGATAGGACTCATTAACCTTCGCAACCAGCTCTTTAGCCGCCAACAACAGCAAGTCATCTTCAGACCACTCCATCCCTCGATCATAATGCGCGTCAATCTCATTCATATATTGATCAACCATGCGTTCAAGTGTTGAGACTATCTCAAGCCGACGCTCAAAAGATTGATTTAAAAATTGCTCCTGTGTGGGATACTCAAGCAGAGCCGCATCTGGTTCGTTAGATCGACTCAACTCAGACAGTTCACCATTCACCTCGATGATGTTTTGAATCGCCCGTTGATATCGCTCAAGAACTTCATTCTCTTTCATAGCGTTACTGAGGTTATCGACCCCATCCATAACCATCTTCTCAATATCAGATCGGCTAATCGGCACCTCACCCTTGACAACCAAGGCCTCATTCATGGCATCCAGCACTTGTTGCTCAGAGGTTAATACCTGTTCAGTTAACGCGACGCGTTCTGCCAGTACTTTTAATTGCGCTTCACACGCTGCTTTGTCAAAACGTAATGTTTTAAGCCCTGTATCTCTACGTTTTGCGAAAAATCCCAACGGCCGTTCGCCTGCTGAAATGCGTTCTACAAGATAACCAAGTTTTAGACTAAGCGCGACTTTTTCCTCTCTAATCGCTTGATAATCAAAAATAAGTTCACTCAAACTTTGAATTTTTTCCTGCATCTTTTCAGGTACGTTCTGAACGCCCCCACTCGTACCAGCCCCACTAGTGGGTTCAAAATACTCGGAAAGTTTAGTCCAAGGTTCAGCTTGAGATGGCTCAAGTGTTTGCATGTATGCGGTCAAGTACTCTTGCGTTTCTTCGAGCAGGCCTTGACGTTTCATTTTGGCCTTTTCTAACTCATCCAAGGTTTGTGGATTCTTTAAAAAAGCCTGACGCTCTCTTTGAACCGCATTCTCTGCTTCACTCAAGTCACTCTTAAGCTTATTGATTCGTTTACCTTCTAACAATCCAAAGAAGACCGCCGGGGGGTTATCTTTTTGTACTTGGTACCTTTCAGCCTCAATCATCCCAGCCTTCAGCCCTGCTTTAACAGCATTTTCAACCGATGTTTTTGAGATCGGTGCATTGCCCTTTTTCACTTCTTGTTTACTGATTTTAGCAATCTTCTCTCTTTCTGCTGTCAATGAACGTTCTGCTTTATCCATGCGTTTGTCAGCTTGTTTTAACTGCTTGAGCCAATGTTGTTTTTGCCACTCAAGCTGGCCTCTAGCGACTCCTTTTCCGTCCCAGGCCTTCTTCAGTGCCTTGGCATTGGCGTCAAGCAATAACGCAATGAGATTCAAATGTGCCACCGCATCATCCTGCTGCTGAGTCGCCATCGCATAGTCTGCTGTCGCTCTAATCATGCCCTCAACGGGTTTTGCGACCACGGCTGGGCACACAACCCGTTGATCTGCTGGTTTAAGTTGTCGATTTTTATATGCTGACTCTAGAAACTCATGGGGTGACTCATTCCAATCAACCGCAATCTGTTGTTTAAAGCCTTTTAACAAGTATTGGTAGGCTTTGCGTTCATTTTCGTGAGTGATCATCGCTTGCTTTAGAGCATCGTCTGTTGGGAATTCAATTAAGTCTTCATTCAAGCCCTCTTGCACCTTTTGTGCTCGATCATAGGCAGTTACATAGCCTGTTTTAAGTTGTTCAAGCGTGGTATAAGCCGCTGCATATTGTTGAGAAGCTGTCTTGATAACATCATCTACACCATCTTGACAATGTAACAAAACCAGCTTTTCAGGCATAGGCTGTTTCGCTTGATCCAGCAATTGACGTGTCGCTTTATCTGAAAGCATTTTATTGAGTTGTTCATAGTGTTGAATCCCTTCATTCAAACCCTGCACAGCTCGATGGTAACTGTCTTTCATACGCCTGGGATCTCCCGTCATCCCGAGCTCTTCCGTCATCCCGCGCTCTTCCGTCATCCCGAGCGTAGCGAGGGATCTCCTCTGCATAGGCTCGATGCCCGTTTCAGGAGATCCCTCGCTGCGCTCTGGATGACGTGACCTAGAAGGGATAATTTTACTCCCAGCCTCCTCAACCTTACCCAGCAATTGAGATAACCCGACAGGCAAGTCATCCTTTGAGCTTCTATCCAACTGAATCGGATGAACAGGGCGTTGAGAAAGCGCATCATCAACAGCCTTCGCTAAACCCTCCACCACCGCAACTTGGAAGTCACTCCACCGAATCGGTTCATTCCCTTGCTCGATCAACGCCTGATTGGTTTTCTTGACTGCATCTATTTCTACCCCCATTGCTTTCTCTGCGGCCCGCATGTCTTTCTCAGCCGCAGCTAAACGCGTGCGCCACTCTTTAACTTGCGTTTCTAATTGCCTGAAGGCCTTATCTTTGCGACTAAAGATGCCAAGTTGACTCCGTTTTTTTTCTAGTAAAAACGTGGCCACTTCAAGATGTTGTGTGGCTTCTGTTTTCGCGTAGTTTGCTACAGAATAAGCCACCTTCTTTCTATGCATGCGCTCGATATGAGGGACAATTTCTAAATGAGGTTGGGGAGCCACGAGTGCAGATTCTGCAAGAAATTGTAACTGCGCAAAGAAGCTTGATTCCTGCCGGTCTCTTTCTGGTGATAGCGGGGAAACATGATCTATATCTAGATACGTTGCCTCATTATTACTATCTTCATCATCCCTATCTTTGACAGACCTTACAGTGTCAGTAGGGGTGCCTTGCCGTAACATCTCATCACTCGTCACTGATTGCGTTGTTTGCGATAGGTTTTCAATAGGCGGATTCAACATCTTAGTCGACCAATCCTCAGTTTGGAATTGCGCCAGTTGCTCTATCTTTACGTTGACTTTTTTAAGACGCTCTTTGACTTCTTTAAGACGCTCTTCTGTCAATGCAAGCGCTTTTGACCGATCGTCTTTCAATACCGCCCGCTTGCGAGCCAATACCGCCCCCTTGTGAGCGCCTATCACAGCGGCTTGAATCCTTGACGGATCAATGGGATCTTTAGACAGTGCTAACTCTTCTGCAAACAGCCGATCATCATCCATCATGGTCTTTGTAGCCAATGTTAATGTCTTTTTCAACGCTGCTATCTCTTTATTGAGTGTCTTACACGTCTCATCTGAACGCACAGAGATCTTTCCCCCTTTTAATTGCATTTTTCTAAGGGTTAACTCAGCCTCTGCTAACTTAAGACCTTCGGAGGTGTTTGTATGAAGTTGCTCCGCATCATTATAGGAGTACACACAGCTGTATAATTTCGTGACGGCAATATGCCTCGGCGTCGAAGAGCGCTCCGCGTCCTGCCTTTGTGCAGCTTGCCTGTCTAACAATTGCTTCAATTTCTGAGCATTAAATGCAACCACCCAAGCTTTCCCCGCTTCTTGCCTGACGGATTCAGCAACGTTATTTGGCAGATCACGGTAGTGTTTCTCCGCATGGATTAACGCCATATTGACTTCTTCTAAATTCGATTGATCGCCACCAAGCTCTACCTTAAAAGCAGGCGGGCTTGTCTTTCCAGTTAATGCATCTTTATTGTTTTCTAAAAGCTGTTTATGCTCCGCTAGATCTTGAAGTTCTAGCTGCAGTTTATTGCGATCTATATACAACAGACTCAATTGCTTTGCGCTGTTTATCGCTGAAGGACTTTTTTGTGGGGAACGAACCAAAAGGGGGGCTAATGTTGCAATCTCTTGGTTAATCTGATTTAGCTTCAACTCGACAGACGCATGCTCTTTTATGACATCCTGGAGCTGTTGTTCAGTTTTTTCTTGATCTTCAGCAAATGCTGTAGAAATTGCGTCTGCAACCTTTGGGGACCATATGACACGGCTACTCTCGATGGTCAGCAGTTGTTTTTTAGCTTCCAGATTATGCTTTGCATTTTGAACCGCCTGATTGACCAGCCCCTCCCATGCTGCCTGGAAGCCCTCACAGTCTTTAACAGAAGCTGGGGGAGCTTCTTTCCATTTATCACCTAACTCCAACACTGAAAGCTCAACACTCGTATCCACAATTAACTGGAATTCAGCTTCACCGATCGCACGTCCTACTTTTCCTGTGCTCAACGCTGTTTGTAACTCGCGATAGTTTTCCAGTATCGCTTGTTTGTGGTTGTTGATGTCCAATTTTGGATCAGTTACTCGAGCAAAATGCTGAAAGTCTTCACGCAAGCTCAACAATGCATGACGCCGATCAGGATCCGTTTCTTTTGCAGACAGTGCACCTATCAACTGATCGCGCAGTCCCGACCATATAACGCGAATTGCATAGAGCTCACCCATTGCCGCCAACCTTTCTGCTAAGCGGCATTTGATTTCGACAACCACTGAGTCCTCTGGATTATTTTCATCTGGTAATGCTAATAATGAGTAAATCTGGTTGATCATCTTATCTTGCGGCATGACATTGCTCCGATAGTTGTCGCTTATGTCATTTAGTGTATATTATGGACTTAATATAGTCAAGTTGGGTTGCGCGCGCCTGTCTGCCTCCTTCTCCCCTTGGGGCTAAGGAAAGACTACGTAAAAATGTAGGTTGGGCCTTGGCCCAACATCGAGGCCTGACTTAACTCAACACGGATTGTTGGGCCAAGGCCCAACCTACGATGTTTCTTAACTTAATGGCAGTGGGAGATGAGGAGAGTTCGTATCTTTCTTGTAGGGCTCCCGCATGTGTGATTAATTATTAACCAGATCACCGTCGTCCCGCGGCTTGTCCGCGGGATCCAACGATGTAGCTAGATAACTGGATCCCGCGGACAAGCCGCGGGACGACGTTAAGATGTTTAAATTACGCGCACACATGCGGGAGCCCTAATCTTTCTTGCTTTATCCATCACATTATCCCATAATGACCATGTTATATGACCATGGAGCCAAGTATGTCTAAACATGCCATTCGCATTGCCGCAGGTGAGTTTAAAGCGAAGTGTTTACACCTGATGGATGAAGTTAATGAAACCAAGGTTGCGATTACCATTACAAAGCGCGGCGTACCCATTGCTCAATTAGTCCCAATGACAGAAAAACCGTTTAAGTTATTTGGCTTACAGCAAGGAACCATGAAGATTACAGACGATATTATCTCCCCCATCGATGAGGATTGGGATGCAAACCAATAATATTTTACTCGATACCCATGTTTGGGTTTGGTTGATGACCGGCGACAAAACCTTGTCAAAATCGACGCAAAAGATCATTGAGCATGCGCATCAAGCGGGTAATGTATACATTGCTGCTATTTCAACATGGGAAGTCAGTATGCTTGAGCAAAAAAAGCGAATGATGCTGAATACGACTTGCATTGAATGGATTAAAACATCTTTGCGCTCTGGCATTCAACTCTTAGCGTTATCGCCAGAAATTGCAGTTGAAAGTTGTCATTTACCTGAGTATTCCTTCGGTGATCCATCCGATCGTTTAATCATTGCAACAGCACGCCATCAAGGTCTGACGCTCTTAACTCGAGATGAACGAATCATTGCATATGGACAACTGCAATATATCTCTGTGCTGGCTGTTTGAAGGAAAAATTCTCATGGCACGATCTGCCCCCTCTCCCGCGCTATAAACCCTGATAGAAATTCGATCTTGAACGCGGGGGAGGGTTGGGGAGGGGGTAAAACTGTGTAACCCCCTCCCTAACCCTCCCCCGCGCTCAGCATAGGTGTTTTACAAAAGTTTCGTACGCGGGAGAGGGGACAGATCGAAGAACTCGAACCAACGTACTTTTAGGAATAGATCACAACACTCAAACCAACGCATTCTTAAGAATAAACCCATCCAATATCCCCGGGCTAAAGGGGTTAATTTGATTTTGAGTTTTCAACACATAACGCCCGGCGTTTCCATTGATTTCAAATAAAATTTGTAAGGTACTCGCATCATCCGCATCGACCAGCACGTTCACTTTTTGCAGCATTTTAAAAAACGCCCACACGCCTTGTTCTTCTAGCGAATAATGCCCGCCTTCAATGGAATCGATTTTTAATAAAGCATCCGTTGCTGGCCAATGAAAATCGATGGTGGAATGGCTCGATTGATCGTCTTCTAGGGTGGTTTTGCCTACCATGAGTAACAAATGAAACACCACCGGATCTAACGTCACTTTTTCTAAACTAAAGACCACTTGGCTCTTAGCCACCCCTTGCGGGAAAAACATATTACTGATGACGTTCGCACGGATCAATTCACTCATCATGTCTTCTGACACCGGCATCATTAAGCCATCTCGCTCTTTGGCTTTCCACTGCGGATGGCTGGTATCGATAAACGGCTTGATATACTCTGCTGCAAAGGTTTCTAAAATACCACTGGGCGCAAAAAACGCCTCAAAGTCGTCTAGTTTTACTTCTTCAGTTTGAGCCACATCAAACGGAAAACGATGGGCAATTTTTTGTGTATAAACACTCATCACTTGAGCCTGCCAACGGGCGTTTAAATAAAGCCTGCTTTGTTGAATCAACATCGACCAGACACCATCAGATAACTGCTTGACCCACTCCGATAATGGCTGTGGCAATGCACTCACGCGTTGATACAAGAGGCTAAGTGAATCAGACGATGTCTCGCCCTGAAAACGAGCCTTGGTGAATGCAAAAGCGGTTTGCCCATCATCGTGCACAATCGATAACGTTGCTAAAAAGTTTTCTAGTTCACGAATCGATTGATTCAAGTCACGCAGGGCGCGCTGACTTAAAAAGTGCACAGAGGTAAACTGTGAGGCAATTTTTTCATTAAATAATTGCGCTTGACTCAACGCAGAGCTATAAGGTGTGGTATGCAGTTTCACTAAATCAATCAGCTTAGAAATCGATTTTTCGTTCACCAATTCTTCTGCCAAATGGCGCCCTTCTTGAAAAGAATGCATCGGGGTCAGGGTCGATTGTTTCATGAGTTGCTTCCAAAACGTCACATACTCAAAGCAATAGGCCTGTTGTAACAAGGCGGGCAATTCATCTAAATCAACGCGCGCTAACACCCAATTTTCTTCGCGTAGCTGTGAAGCGACTTGTTCTAATTGTTGCAAGGTAGACTGAAACGCAACTTTAGTGTAAATCGCGGGAAGTTCCGGATGCGACAAAGTCACGCCTGCAAAGTGTAAGGGGGAGGACGACGCTTCTAATTGTTTTTTAGCCAATAAATAATAAAAATAACCTGCAGGCAGCGCATTTAAATAATTGCGAATATCGGTGATGAGCGCTTGGTTACGCTCTATGCCTTTAATGGGATGAGAGAGCACTTCGTCTAATAATGCGCGCGCCTTCTCGGGAGAGGCCGGTGGATAATCCTGCCAATAGTGCGCAAACCACTCACGAATCAATGGTGCTGAAAAGTGATTCGGTTCAACAAAGCGTAAATAGGTCTTCAAGGCCTCATAACGCGCCTGCTGGGTTGCATGAGACGAGCGCATCTGAATTTCTAGGGTTTGCAGCAACTGCGGTAAAAAACGGTGTTGCAAGGTTTGTTGTGAATGCGTGCTAATCAAGGTTTTTAGCTGCTGCACGGTCTGGCTTTTTTTCATGGGATAAGGAATAGACTGTAGCGATCGTAACGCTTGGGTGAGGTGATAAGCTGCAGCGGTTGGTTTCTGCCCTGATTTAACGAGTAAATCATACGCCAAAAGCTCTTGGCTTGTTTGATCTAACAGTGACGCCGTTTTAAACGAACCATAGCTGACAATCCCTATCAATAACACAAATAACCCAAGCATCCCGCCCAACATCAGCCGCCAAGGGCGCGCGGCGGTTAAGGGGAGTTGCTTTGTATAAACCAACACACTTTCTAGTGCCCCTTGAACAAAATAAGCGGGCTGGGGTCTAAAATCGCTTAAATTAACGGGTAAGCCTAATTCATAATCCCCCGCAATACGTTGGTGAATTCTATCGACATGATGCTCACGTGAATCAGCACTCATCCAATATAAGCCGCTTAAGGCAATGCCTTCTTTTAGCAATAACTCAACCAATCCTTGTAATGACGCTTGTAAGCTAGCCAGCTGCAATGGAAACTCACGAATCAGGGTGCGTTGCGCAGAAGAACGCACCGCTTGTAATTTCGGCAACACTTGACGCACTAGGTTTTCGACCAGGCGCTCATATTGCTGGCGATAATGTTTCAGTGCCAAGGGCAAAGGGAGTTGATTATCAATTGAAAACCCTAAGGGCTTTAAAAATTCACTAGGATACTCTGACTGAAAAAACGGGACAAAGCCTGCAAGCACATCACCCTTTGTTAAAAAGACCGCAACCTCAACCGGATAATTCAAAGCACTCACAAAGCGCTTTAGCCATTGTACATGTTTAATGGACTCTTCTTTTGCCACATCCACATCCGCATCAACAAACCCTTGCACATCCATACATAAAACCAAGCCCGAAATACGCACCGCAGGGTGCACGCGATTAAAGCGTTTTAAAATCGCACTTAATAAACAAGGGGTTTGACTCAACCACGATTCACAGATTTCTAGCACCACGCCATCATCATGATAGAGCAAGGAGATAGCCGGGTGTTTCAGCGGGTAGAGTTTTAATCCGCTATATTTTAACAAGGTCGATTTACCTTGATGGGTGCGGCCAATCAATAAGACAAACGCAAGCGGCTTTGTTGCAGGCTTTAGCATCGAAAACACGGATTTAAGCGCGATACAAACCTGCTTTAACGACTCATCCATTATTCATCCAACGTGGTAATAAAGGTCGGCGCAAAACGAATTTTTTTGGCCTGACGCTCAAGAAAAAACTGGCTTAAATCAAAGGCAACCCACAAAGAAACCAGCAGACAACAGCCAATGATAATCAATTGTTTATAGGGTTTAACGATCGGCGAAAGGCCTTTAACCTGCTCAAACAAGGTGCGGCGCACTTCTTGGCGATATTGTTGAATCAAGCGAAACAGCTCATCGATTTCATCTTCTAAGCGTTGCCGCCCATCAGGGCGCTGATGCTGTTTACCTTCAAACCCTGCCATCAAACAATAATAAGCAAGTTCCAATAAGGGCAAATGATCAAACGGCCTTTTTTTTAAGTGGCTCAGTAATGAAAAAAACTTCTCCCCAGGCTCTTCTTCTGAATACGACGCCGGGGTAAACGCTTTAAATACGGGGGCGCGTTGATATAGGCGCAAATAAGAGCGCACCAAGACTTCATCAATGGTGACACAGAGTAAATAATAAGCGATGGCATTTTGTGTCTCAGAATGGGGCTGGCTTTGTAAACGGCTATGATAAGCACGCAACTCATGCTCAATATTCACCCGAACTTTATCGACCGCCGGCAAAAAACTCGCCGCCGAAAAGCGATCTAACAACGAAAAAATAGGATTAGCCGCAGACACAAACGGGCTTAACGCATCCTGAACAGAAAATAATTTTGAACGATAATACCCTCGTGAACCGGGCTCTGATTGAGTGGACGTGACCAACGGAAGAAGCGATGCAATCACGTTTTCATCTGCCATGTCGCCTCCTTTTTCCATTGTTTTTGGATCAACACACGGTCTGAGATGATACGGCATCTTACTGATGGCGTCTATATCAAGCGTCTTGGAGAATGACTCAATGGCATTTCTTTATTACGCTTTGTTTTTGCGGCAAATCACATAAAACTCATTTTGCCGCAAAATAATGGCATTTGTTTTTTTGCGGCAAAATGTGTAAAATGTATTTTGCCGCAAAAAACAAATCGGATTAACCATGCCAAATCATTTTGTTGGGCGAGAACAAGAGCTCGAGATATTAAAGACTTATTTCTCCAAGGGAACCAGTTGTTTCCTTGTCATTAAAGGTCGGCGACGTATTGGTAAAAGTCGTCTAGTCGAAGAGTTCTCCCAAGGTAAAACTTTTTATCGATTCAGTGGATTACCCCCAGAGAAAGAGGTAACGGCTCAAACACAGCGTGACGATTTTGCGCGACGTCTCACGCAATACTTTCCTGAGTTACCCGCTTTAAAAGCGAACGAGTGGTCTGAGCTATTTGAGCTACTGGCTAAACGCACTCAAAAAGGAAAAACCATTATCTTACTCGATGAAATTGCATGGATGGCCTATGACGATCCTGCTTTTTTAGGGAAATTAAAAAATGTTTGGGATGAGTGGTTTAAACAAAACCCCAATCTCATGCTCATTCTTTGTGGCTCTATTTCATCGTGGATTGAAAAAAATATCTTAGCATCTACTGCGTTTCTAGGACGCATTCATTATGTCATAACATTAAGAGAGCTCCCTTTACCGGTTTGTGCGCAGTTTTGGGAATCGTCCCACTCACATATTAGCGCTTATGATCAACTGAAATTACTGGCCATTACAGGGGGCGTTCCCCTCTATCTTGAAAATATCAATCCCAAGATTCCTGTAGATGACAATATTCAACGCCTTTGTTTTGAAAGTGGCGGTTTACTGTTTCGAGAGTTTGATAATATTTTTCATGACTTATTCAACAAAAGATCGTCTTATTACAAACAAATTGTCAAAACATTAGTAAATCATCCCGCAGACATGGAAACCATTTGTGCTGATTTAGGGGTGACCTCAGGTGGCATCATCAGCGAGTGTTTGACAAATCTCGTTAAAGCCGGGTTTATTTGTCGTGATTATGGCTGGGCGCTTAAAACAGGTATTCCAAGTAAATTAAGCCGCTATCGCTTGAGTGATAATTACTTACGATTTTATTTGCATTATATTGACAAACAAAAAGTTAAAATCAAACAAGGCTTATATCAACATCATGCATTTAATACGCTACCAGAATGGTCAACCATTCTGGGATTGCAATTTGAAAATTTAATTTTAAGTAATCGCCCACTCATATGGGAGCAATTGGGCTTATCCGTCAATGACATCATCAATGAAGGCGTTTATTTTCAAAAACAAACAAAACAACATCCGGGCTGCCAAATTGATTATTTAATTCAAACACGCTATCACAACTTGTTCGTGTGTGAAGTTAAGTTTTCTAGAAATACCATCAAGAAAGAGATTATCGATGAAGTAGGGAAAAAAATCAGTGATTTAACCCGACCCAAGCATTTTTCATGTTTTCCTGTACTCATCCATGCCAACGAAGTCAGTGACGCAGTTGTTGATTCAGCATATTTTATAAAGATTATTGAATTAGGGACCCTTTTCAATTAGACCTAGGCCAGTTAGATAAAATTTACGTAGTTGTGAAAAAGTTTGTTTTATTAGCACTCACAACGAACAAACGTCATCCTGAACGCAGTGAAGGACCTCCTGAATTTGGCTAGATCTTTGTCAAATTGAGATCCTTCGCTACGCTCAGGATGACGTACCTGGGTAGTTACAAATTTGCAATATCTGATCTACTAAAAGTTATTGCAATAAAACATAGTAACTAACCATCGTAAGCGCTCGGTAAAGCACATAAAACCCATTTTGCAGCAAAATTTTCAAAAACGCATTTTGAGCAAAAAAAAAATCTTCTGCTAAAGTTAAAGATATGAGCATTCACTCATGGTGATCACATGCCTAACATGACTTCAAAACTCTGGGAAAACATATCAGAACTTTTACAAAATTTAGAAAAAGCAAGGAAAGGCATCCCCAATTCGCCAGCTCCTCGTCTTTCTCTTGAATCTATTTTAAAGCAAATTGACAACAGTCAAACCCTCACCTATGAGGCGTTTAAATTACTGTCTAAACAAATTAATGCGCTTGCAAATGAATATGGTGAACTGACCGCATCGCTGCAATATCGAAGACCGGATGAGATTTGGGAACGTAATGCTGATGCGGTAATCCTCAGAATCCATCAACATCTTCGCGAGATAGAAAACCAAGAATTTGCAGCACTTCAGGCCCTGCCCTTACCCTCACGTGTGATATCGCAGCCTCACCCTCAACATGAGTCTCGCCAGGTGATGAATTGTCATCTTGCGATTAGAGAAGGCAATCTCGCGCTACTTAAGCAGTTTATCACTGATAAACATGCTACTTTTATTTTTAATCAAGCAGACGAATATTCAATCACACCCCTTCAACTCTTTTTTCGTTGTGGCAACCCGGAAACGATGCGGTTTCTCACAACCAAGTATGAGTCAAACATGCTATCGGTGATCACAGGTGAGGACCAAAAAACATGTTTTAGATTACTCAAAAAAATCTGTAAGCTTCCCTTCACAACAGACGAGCTGAAACCTATTTTAAACATGACCGCCGCATTCATTCATGCAACAGATCCCAACGAAAAAGCACAATTACGAGAACAGCTGATGCAACGATTACATCAAGAAATCCCTCAGACACAGCATAAACAAGCATTTTTTGAAAAAAATTCCCAAACACGACTTTCTGAAATCGACTCCATCATGAAAAAAGTAGAAGGCGATAATCCTCATCTTAATCATGATGCGCGGCCCTTGAAGGGAAAGTAGCACGAGCAATCGCATCTTAATTTTTTGTTCAAACAACGTCCGATATCCGAGCCGCGACCGTCAGGGAGCGGAAGTTTTAAACGCTGAGATCCCCCCCTGTTGCATCAAAAGTAAATGTTACCGAACGACTTTTCGTTGCCTCATAAATCATGTTACCGAACAGAGACATTGTTAACATAAATATCCTCTATAAATACCCTAGCGGGGTGAAGGGGCCGGCAATGAGGCCCCTTC
>JAPLRL010000038.1 GCA_026399205.1 Gammaproteobacteria bacterium | reverse complement strand
TTCATGCACCTATTTGATCATAACTGCATATTTTTTCAAGTCTTTTTTACATTATTTATTTAATTCGTGCCACACCAAGGAGATCCCTCGCTGCGCTCGGGATGACGTGGGGAGTTACGTATTTTTTCTAAAATCTAAAGAAAAATTTTTCATGACGGTCACTTTTCCTAAACATCATCCGTGGAATAGATGTGGCAGTTTACTGAATTTTGTCTACTTTGTAACCTTGGTTTAAGTGGAAACAGACACGGCTGTCGCATTATAATTTGATCAATCTGCTGTAGGTTGGGCCTTGGCCCAATAATATGGTATTGAAATCCACGGTTGCAGCTAAAAATCCTTGTCAAAATACCGTCATTGGATGTTGTGAAAAAGTTTGTTTTATTAGCACTCACAACGAACAAACGTCATCCTGAACGCAGTGAAGGACCTCCTGAATTTGGCTAGATCTTTGTCAAATTGAGATCCTTCGCTACGCTCAGGATGACGTACCTGGGTAGTTACGGAATTTTATACAAGTCCAAACCACATGCAATATCGTAGATTGAGCATTCCAGGCACAAGCTATTTTTTCACGGTAGTGCTTCAAGATAGAAGAAGTGATTTATTAATCCGAAGAATAAATGAGCTACGTCAGGTGTGCCCAACCTCATGCATCATGCCACCCCATCAAAATTCGAGTGTGGTATTTGATCTTATTTATTACTGTTCGTCAAATAAATCTAAATCTAATAATCAGATTGTTGGGCCAAGGCCCAACCTACAGCAGATTGATCAAATTATAATGCGACAGCCGTGTGGAAACAGACCCTAGATTTTTAAAGTGGTTTTTGATATATTGTGCTATCTTTTTTATCAAGTAAATTTAACCAGTGCCCTCTGCATCTCAAGTCATCATTGTGATTCCCATCTACAATGAAGCCTCGGTCATTTCAACCACCCTCGCTGAACTTTTCAAAGTTGCAACCCGTATCCCGGAATATAGGGTGGGTGTTCTGGTTTTTGACAGTCATTCCACGGATGGTAGTGCAGCCGTCGTGACGGCTTTGCAAGCTCAATACCCAAAATTATACCTCGCCTCTGAGCCTCATAAAACGGGTTTAGGATCTGCTTATCATCAAGCCTTCCAAATTGCACTCCATCAATTAAATGCGGATGTGATCGTCGAATTTGATGCGGATGGTTCACATCAACCTAAATACCTCCCTGACATGCTTGCTAAAATTCACAAAGGCGCAGATGTTGTTGTGGGTAGTCGCTATGTAGGAGGCGGCAGCATTCCCAAAGATTGGGCCTAGCACCGAAAACTCATTTCAATTTTAGGCAACTGGATGGCGCGCATCGTCTTAACCCCACGCTATATGGATTTTACCAGTGGATTTAGAGCGACGCGCGCCGAATCTTTACAAAAAGTATTACCCAAGACATTTCTCTCTTCTCAATACGCTTATAAATTAGAATTATTTTGGTTGCTTCATCGATCTGGCGCAAAAATTCAAGAATATCCTATTCATTTTATCGATCGCAAAGACGGATATAGTAAATTTCCAAAAAATAATATTGTGGATTCCTTGCGTGTGATCTTGACCTTAAGATTGCGTGCGCTGCGTCAATGGCTTACCCAACGCTAATACGTTTTCGGTGGACGTCGGCGTCTATCGTTGAGTGTGTAGGTTGTTACCCTGACCACTGCTCAGAGCTACCGGTGGACACGTCGCCGAGAGCTTCCAGAAACTAGCACGCTCATTGCCAGGCTCCTTTGTCCACCCTACGACATCCCCCACACGACACCCACACAAGCCGGCGCAAAAAACAATTCACAATGACTCAATCCCTTCCCAATATGTTTTTGCTATGTCTAGGCCTGTGGTGGATGAAATTTCGCGCAGACACGTCGGGCTGGTGACGTTGATTTCAGTGAGATAATCACCAATCACGTCTAATCCGACAAAGTGCAGGTTTTTTTCTTTCAAAACTGGGGCAACCGCTTGGCAAATAGCTTGATCTCTAGGGGTTAAAGGAACCACCTCACCTGTCGCACCTGCTGCTAAATTTCCGCGAAAATCACCTTTTGCTGGTATTCTGGCTAACGCGTAAGGGATCGGTTCGCCATGGATCATCAAAATGCGTTTATCGCCCTTGTCTTGAATCGCAGGAATATAGCGTTGTGCCATAATGGTCCGTGAGCCATGCAAGGTGAGCATGTCTAAGGTCACGTTCATGTTCTCGCCTGATGGCCCCATATGAAAAACAGATTCGCCGCCCATGCCATATAAGGGTTTAAACACCACATCGTGATGATGTTCCCAAAATTGACGTAAGCGGTGTTGATCGGAACTCACCAATGTCGGCGGGATGCAGTCTTGAAATTGTAAAATCCCTAGTTTTTCATTCATATCGCGCACAGCCTGTGGTCCGTTTGAGACCAGGACCCCTTGAGCAACCAGTCTGTCTAAGAGATACGTAGCGTACAAGTATTCACTGTCAACTGGCGGGTCTTGGCGCATCAGGACAACATCATAGGTGTTTAACGCGTCCTCTTTTTCATCTTTTCCGTAGGCCCAGCTTTCTTTTTTAGATAGGGTGTATTCAAGATTGATTGTTTTTGCAAACACTTGGTCTTCTTGGGCGTAGAGTGTTTTTTGTGTGAAACACCGTACGGTGTGCCCGTTTTCCATTGCGCATTGAATCAACGCAAGCGTGGTATCTTTTTTGGGATTGAGATGTTCTAGTGGATCCATTAATACGGCTATTTTCATGGGTTGGTTCTCCTCATCAGAGCCGCGACCGTCAGGGAGCGGAAGTTTTATGTCTAGCGCGAAACTTAAATTTCGCACTCGGAACAAACCTTCCGCTCCCTGACGGTCGCGGCTCTGATTCCGATTATATAATGGCCAATTCTTCTCGGCCTGCCGCCAATGCGGCTAACCGCGCGATCACGCCATACACATAAAATCGATTAGCAGGAGACGCATCCCCTTCTTCACAACACGGGATATTACAAGGCGTATCAAACGCTAAGGGTTCGAAATGCATGCCGGGGGCATTTAAATTATCATTCATGCCTTTGGTTTGATGAGCTCGATAAAAGCCGCCGACCACATGTGAGCCAATCATATAAACAACAGGTTCAGCAACCGACCCATCAGGCATGCTCTCGAAGGTATATACGCCCTCTTGAACGAGCACCCGGCGAATCGTTTGCCCACCTTTGCCCACAGCCATTTTTGTGCGTTGTTTGCGATTCAACTTCAGGATATCTTCTCGATGATGAACCATCATCACACCCATGCCATACGTCCCATTATCAGCTTTGACAACCACAAAAGGGGCGTCTTTAATTTGATATTGTGTGTATTTTTTTTGTATGGCTTGTAATAAGGCATCGACCGATTCAGCCAGTTCTTCTAGCCCGACTCGTTCAATAAAATCAAGATTATCAACCACACTCATCATAGGGTTAATCAACCACGGATCACAGCCAATTAAAGACGAAAATTCATTCACCACTTTTGTATATTGCATAAAATGATCGGATTTTTTTCGGGTCACCCAACCCAAATTCAGCGGGGGATAAATCGGTTGTTCAATGCCTTGAAAAAGCTCAGGAACTCCACTGGATAAATCATTATTTAACACCACTAAACAAGGCTCAATGCCATCAACCCTCAAGCGATTGTCAACACGTTCTATTTTATGAACACGCACATCGTCGCCTAACACCACATCTTGATCCCAATGCCCCAATATTACATCTAAACCCGCCTTCGTCATCATCGACTTTAGGGTGAGTAAACTGGCTACATAATAGTGATTTCGAGTATGCGCCTCTGGCACTAAGAGCACACGAGAGCATGGTTTGGCATACGTTAACATAAAAGACTGTATCGCTTGAACACACATCGGTAAAAACGCCGGATTTAAATTATTAAAGCCCGCAGGAAACAAATTGGTATCAACCGGGGCTAATTTAAGCCCAGAATGTCTTAAATCTACGGATGACATCATGGGTGCAGGAATTCGCATCCACGCTTGACGAAACCATGATTCAATATCGGTCACGCGCGTTAAAATAAGCCGCTCTAAGCGCGACAAAGCGCCTTGATGGGCTGTTTTTAAGCGCATCCCTTCTCCTAATAATAAATATTTCTGATGTTTAGATGTCAAATTGAATCCCCTGAGCTAAGGGCAATGCTGTCCCCCAATTAATCGTATTGGTTTGACGACGCATATAAGCCTTCCATGCATCTGAACCGGCTTCGCGTCCTCCTCCTGTTTCTTTTTCTCCACCAAATGCGCCGCCAATTTCAGCGCCCGATGTCCCCACATTAATATTTGCAATGCCACAATCACTACCCATCGCACTCAAATAAAGCTCAGCGGTTCGTAATTGTTGGGTAAATAAAGACGACGATAACCCTTGTGGCACTGCATTCTGTAGGGCAATCGCTTGTTCGATATCTTGGTATGGCATTACGTACAGGATAGGCGCAAACGTTTCTGTTTGCACGATGTCCCACTCTGGTTGTACGTTGGTCACCAACGTCGGCTCAACAAAAAATCCTGGGCCTTGCAACCGTTTTCCACCATGAGCTAACACCCCCCCTAAAGAGACAATGCGCGCTATGGCTTGCTCAAAGTTGGAAACTGCTGCGCTATCCACTAACGGTCCCATATGATGGTTTAAATCGAGCGGTGAGCCCATACGAAGAGAGCGATACGCTTTTAGCAAACGCGCAAGCATCACCTCATAAATCGACGCGTGTAAAAACAAGCGCCTTGTTGTGGTACAACGCTGTCCCGCTGTGCCTATTGCACCAAACACAACGGCAGACAGTGCTAAATTTAAATCAGCCGATTCATCTACAATGACGGCATTATTACCGCCTAATTCTAATAGGCACTTGCCTAAGCGCTTCGCTACGCGTTCGGCTAAGCTACGCCCGACTTTGGTCGACCCCGTAAATGAAATCAAAGGAAGACGAGGATCGTCTAACATGATTTCAGCAATGGCGTGAGATGCAGGAATCCATAATGAAAATATGGCTTGAAATCCTTGCGCTATCATCACCTCATTACAAATGATTTGAACCGCAATCGCACACAGCGGTGTTTTAGAAGAGGGCTTCCACAACACCACATTTCCACAAATCACTGCAATAAATGCATTCCAAGCCCAGACTGCAACTGGAAAATTAAACGAGGTCAGCACGCCAACCACGCCATAAGGATGCCACTGTTCATACATCCGATGCGCCGCACGCTCTGAATGCATGGTTAGACCATAAAGCATTCTCGATTGTCCAACCGCAAAATCGGCCATATCAATCATTTCTTGCACTTCACCCTGAGCTTCTTGTAATGATTTTCCCATCTCAACAGTAATAAGCTCAGCGATAAGCTCTTTTTTTTCTCGTAATCGCTGTCCAATTAAACGCACCAATTCCCCTCTTTTAGGCGCGGGAACTTGGCGCCACTGCTGTGCGGCAACTTGTGCTTGGGTGATGATTGTTTCATAAGCATTTTTATCAGCCAACAACACGGTCGCAATGGGGTGTTCTGTTGCAGGATCGATAGAAATTAGTTGATCCGATTGGGCGCAGGGAATTACGGTTGCGCCGGACCATGCACCGGGGTTTGTGGCGGATAGGCCTAGGCTGGCTAATGAATGTGCTAAGTTAGTCACCATTTACTCCTCAGTATACAACGAGCACGTCATCCCGAGCGCAGCGAGGGATCTCCACCCAGTAGCAGGAGATCCCTCGCTGCGCTCGGGATGACGTCGACTACGCTTGCAACGACGTAGGTGGTCACGCAAAATATTGACCAAATCGATTCATTAAAACTTGTTTTAAATTAAATTGTTCTTGCAACACAAAGCCCCGATATTTTTTAGGATCTTCCAACACCAAATCGACAACCGCACACACGCCAGCAGCCGTACTCACCTGAATGGCTGACCACTCCAACCCCCTCAGCATCATGGGATATATTTTTTTTAAATAACTTTTTTCTCGGTATTCCCCTTCTAGATGACCTTGAACGGAAACATACATAATCACCACATCTTGATAGGTTCTTGGTACCGCTTTTTCTAAAATGCGTTTCAATGTTTCTCTGTCTTCATTGAGTTTAAGGTCGTTCATTAAAAAAAACATTTTATCTCGATGGCCAGGATAACGAATGGTTTTATAATTTAACGTTTGGATCTTACCAAGAAACAAATGCGACAAACTCCCCAACCCTCCTGAGGTATTAAACGCCTCGTAAATCGCCCCGTCTATTTCAAGGGTTTCTTCTTCTTCCAAAGGGAGGCGTTGTACTAATTTTCCATGTTCAATAGCATCACATAAATTACCATATTCATTAATCAAGCCATCTGTTGACCAAATCAATGAATAATGTAATCCATTACTTGCACGTTGCGGCAATGCCCCAACACGCAATCTTGCCTCAATCGCTTCATCAAACTCACGAATTAAACTATTCGCGACAATACTCACAAAACCAGGCGCTAAACCACATTGTGGCACAAATGAAATCGGTTGCTTATCTGCAATGGCTTTCACGGTACTCGTGACCGACACATCTTCGGTCAAATCAAAATAATGAACTTTTGCTGCTTTTGCAGCAATCGCCACATGGCTATTCAAATAAAAAGGTAAGCCTGAGATCACCGCATCGATTGCATTGTTCTGAAAATATGCTGTTAATAATTGCTCATCTTTGACATCTAAGCTGATGGTGCAAATGCTCGGCATGGCTTCTTGTAAACGATGTACATCGCTGCCCTGAAACGTAATATCCATCATATGAACATGATAATCACCACAATCAGCCAACATACAGGCTATCAAGCTGCCTATTTTCCCTGCCCCTGCGACAACAACATTCATGTGCGCGTGCTCCCTAATTGCTCGGGAATCACCACCACTTTATCCATGACGACCAACGAATCACTCATGTCAGGATCATCCCCGCCAATGACATCCGCAAATTTTTGCAGTGGCGGTGGTGCAACAACCGCTATGCTCACCCCCGCGTTCCACGCAGGAATCATGCTTTTCAGGGGTGCGGCCTCGACAAGTTTAGTGTTCATCCCAACCCCTTCCCCCCCCAAATAATAAGTCACAGCAGCAAGACAAACCAACAATCCAATCCAGATGAACGGCGTTTTTAAGGTCACGGCAAATCGACGGTCCTCATCCGGTGAAGACGCCATTTGGGTAGATAAATAACGATTCATCGCGGCAATTTTACCTTGAGTCACACTATAAAATGACTTAAAACGGTCGGGTGCTAATAAGGCTTCTTTGCCTTTTTTTCCTTGTAAATAACGTAATACATATGTTTTTGCTTCTGTTTCGGTCAATACGCCGGGTTCAATCGTATGAATGAACCGCTGTAAACCCGCTTGTTCAAGACGGTGTAGAGTTGCCGTTAGGCTAAAATCAGACACCAAACACATGAAGATGCGTTTCGCTTTTCCATGTTGTTTATAAGCCAGTGCCAATTGCGATAACTCATCAAATGACAGATGCTGCGCATCATCAACCATCAGGAGCAACGGTTGTTTTTGTACCTCTATCTGTTCAAAAAAATTCGCCCAGCTTGTTCTCCCCACATCTAACGGCACATTTAACACCGTGGATAATGAAAGCATGAGCGCGCCAGGATCCTCTTCTTGTTCTGCATGCAATAAAATAGTTTGAATGCCAGGTGCTAATTTTAAACACATCAAATCAACAAACGTTGATTTTCCGCCACCCGACTCACTCATCACCACCATTAATAAATGATTTAATAAAACCAACCGCTTTATAAAATCAATATTCGCAAGCCATGCACTGGGCTTAAAGGCCTGTGTCAAATAGGGAGACTGAGCATATTTTTCTTGCATTTTGTTACGTTCCTACTTTCATTTAGCTACCCCCCCACATCATCTCGAGGTAGGTTGGGCCTTGGCCCAACAAAAGATCATATGTTGGGCCAAGGCCCAACCTACTTTCAGTTAATTTTCGCCATATAAATGTTTAATAATATGATTAGCCACTGCTTTCACCGTGAGTTTATCAGTCTCAAACGTCACATCAGCCAACTCTTCATAGTAAGGTTCACGCTCTTGTCTTAACACTTCCAAACGGGCCTCTAAATCATCGGTCTGCAGCTGTGGGCGTTTTGTATCCCGCTTGGTCCGTTCATATTGCTGCTCAAGAGACGTTCTTAAATAAATCACGGTACCGCGAGCCGCTAATGCATTGCGATTTTCAGACGTCATCACGACTCCGCCTCCTGTCGCCAACACAATATTGTGTTTTTGAGTGAGCTCATCAACTACTTTTTGTTCGCGACGTCGAAATCCATCTTCGCCTTCAATATCGTAAATCCAGGCAATACTGGCCCCTGCCCGTTCTTCAATCACTTCATCTGTATCATAGAATGCCAATTTTAGTTCTTTAGCCAGTGCCCGCCCAATGGTACTCTTCCCAGCGCCCATCGGACCTACCAAAAAAATATTCCGTACTTTCACAATATTCATATTAGAGCATCACCTCTTTTTTTTGTTATAAAATACCGCTCTTTATTTTGCATCTTCATCCGCCTCAGTGACTACCCTCGGCGTAATAAATATCAGTAATTCCTCATTTTTTTCAATCACAGAGGTACGGCGAAATAGCGCACCAACATAAGGTAATTTACCAAAAAAAGGAACCCGAACCACATTATTTCCTTTATTTCGTTGATATATACCACCTAGCACGATGGTCTGACCACTTCTTACCAACACATTCGTGTCAATTTCTTTTGTTATAATAGCAGGTACACCATTATAAAGTTGTGTTGACGGTCTGTCTTGGTTAATTTTCAATCTCATTAACACACGACCATCTGGCGTCATCTGCGGCGTGACTCTTAAACTTAACACCGCTTTTTTAAACGCCACCGATGTAGCACCACTCACCAAAGACTGTTGATAGGGGATGTCTTGACCCGCTTCAATCAACGCTTCTTGTTGATTGGCTGTCATGAGTCGCGGGCTTGCCATCACCTCTGCTCTTCCCTCACTTTCAAGTGCAGACAATTCTAAGTCTAGTAGAATATTATCACCTAGCTTGGCCAATGCAATACCAAGCGACGCGGCTTGACCAAACGCAGGATGAACTGGTAAATCCAGTGTCAATCGATCGGCAATGGGGGTCGCTGAATCAGATTCGTGCGCTACCAGCGCTTGACTCCCAAGTGAGGGATGCGTCACCCCAAAGCGAATGCCTAAATCTTGTACGACATCTTGAGTCACATCCACAATTTTTGACTCAATTAAGACTTGCCTCACTGGGCTATCCAACTGATCAACCAACGCCCGTATTGTATTCAATTTATCTTCACTGTCTTGAATCCATAACGAATTTGTTCGTCTATCCGCCACCACTGTACCACGTTTAGAGAGTAATGCCGTATTGTTATCTTTGATCAACGCCGCAAGCACCGTTGCTTTAGCATCATGAAGGACTATCATTTCCGATTTCAACGCATGTTTTTTTTGTGGAGCTTGTGTTGTTTCATCGGGAAACTGAGTCGCTATCGCGTTCTTGCTAGCCATACTCGGCATAAACGGACTACGTCTGATGGGGCGTTCAGGATAACTAAAAGACGGCGCTAGCACGAATGACTTCAGCGGATTGACGGGCTGAACCCGCTGTACTTTGATTTGATTGACAACTTTCATCACCTGAGTTTTTTTATCATACGGCTGATAGAAAAAACTCATGAACAAAAGCAGGATGAATAACAATGCTGAGAACACACACGCCATTCGCCACGTCATCCGCCAGACACCCGTCATCCCGAGCGCAGCGAGGGATCTCCACCAGGCGGCAGGAGATCCCTCGCTGCGCTCGGGATGACGTGTACTACGCTCGGGATGACGTGTAGTACGCTCGAGATGAGGTGAAGACTCGCTTTGACGCTCCATCATGATGGATATCGATATAGTTTCATCCTGATTGTCATCACTAACCTCTGTTGACTCAGTTCACTAGCGGATTTCTTTGGCTCAATGCTAAAATCATGGAGGGTGACTAAACGCTCCAGTTGTGACACCTGGCTTAAAAATACAGCCAATTGTTGATAGGTTCCTGCAACCACCACTTGTATCGGTAGCGCCACATAAAAGGGTGCATGCTCTTCTTTTTCTGGCATAAATAATTCAAACGTTAACCCAAGGCCAGTGCCCAGGTTTGAAATCGTCTCAAATAAAACCGGCATATCCTGTTGCGTGGGCCATTTTTTCAATAATGAATCAAGCTGGGTTTGTAACTGGCTCACCTGTAAGCGATAAGCCGCTAACTGTGATATTTTTTCATACTGTTTAGTCAACGTGGCTAACAACACTTTTTTTTCTTGTTCTTTATAGGCATAGACTTCAAATAATGGTTTTATCCATCCCCCATAAAAAACAAAAAAAATAACACTCATGCTGCCAAGACATAGGATGATTTTAATCGATAAAGGCCAGCTGCCACGATGTTGCCAACTGAGCTCAGTGAGATTAGATACATTCATGATGGTTTCATCTCCTGTAACGTAAATGTCAGCTGAAAACTAGGTTCATGGGGGAGGTCACGATCCTCCTTTATTTCAGTCAACATGGCTTGACTCATCCACGCATTGTTTTCAATTTGATGCAACAAGTGGACAACCGGGCGATTAGACCTACTGACGCCACGCAGCGTCATTTGATTTTGCACACGTTGTATCGCTGTTAAATAGAGTTCATCTGGAAACAGGTGTGCCAATTCATCAAAAAAATGGGGAACAAGACTACGGGTTGATTCTAATACCAGCACCTGATTGAGTTTTGACAGCAAGATCGCTTTGGCATCTTGCAATTGATTGACTTCAACCAACGACCGATCGCAAGCCTTGATTTCGCTCCCTAAATAAACCACGGCTTCATCCACCTCTTTCATATAAGCTGTCGCATATAAATAAATGATCATTGAAACAGCAGACCCAAACCAAATAGAAAAATAGAGCCACGCATTCAGCTGGCTGGTTTTCTGTTTTTTCCAGAAAGATCGCCAGGGTAATAAATTAATGCCAGTCATGTGTTCATCTTTTTTATGTCGCAACGCCAAGCCACACACCCCTACCCATGTTGACGCCGAATTTAACAAGGTTTCTTTGTTGATGGATGTGGCAAACGTCATTGCTTGAAAAGGATTGGCCAAATACGTCACGATATTAAATTGCGCTTCAATGAGCCCTGCCAAACGAGCAATCAGCGTGCCTTCCCCTGATAAATAAAAACAGCCCATTTGCACCCTCTGATGGGCTGAAAATAACGTCAACGCACGATTCAGTTGGCTGATGATATCTTCTGCTTTCTCTCCTGGTTCGCTGAATACATGCAATTCCCCGCGTTCTTCATGAGAAAAGAAAACCTTGCCTTCTAAGAACGCATAGAGCCGCATACCGCCTTCTACAACATCCATCCATAAGGTGACTTTGTTATCGTGATGACGTTCAATGGGTAACACAAATGGCAACAGACGCTCAAAGCAATATACATCTACATCCATCACCTGTAAGGCATATCCTGCTTTATCAAAGACCTCAATCCACCCATCAACATGTTCTTTACGCGTCGCGACGAGGGCTACATCCACCTGGTTTATCTGATTTTTAGACGGCCCTAATACCTTAAAATCAACATATAAGGTCTCGATAGGATAAGAAAAATAATGACGTGATTCGAAGGCAATGATGTCTTCCATCTCTTGCTCATTCAATCCCTCACCTAATTGAACCACTTTCATCATGACCAAGGAGTCGGATAAAGACAGCATGGGCTTGGGATGGTTGATATCAAGTGATAAAAAAAGGCTACGAAGACATTGCGAAAAAATAACGGGGTGTTGAATCGATGAGCCATCATAGACGCCTGACGGCAGCTCAATTTCAGCGTAACTGAGCACACTGGGCACGGGCTTATCGGTCGATAAACTCAAGGCTTTTAGCGTGGTCGAATCGACTTTAACGGCCACATAGGGCGTCGAATAACTATCAAACCATTGGCTCACTTTAAAGCGAAACACGGGGCCTCCTGCTTTCCATTTGATGTTGGCTTACTTTTTTCCATGAACCGGCATCATATCTCACAGCTAGATTTTCATCAACAAATCCAGCATAATCGTCAAAATTTTTATATGGACACTGAAGACCCCCATGGCATACTTACCCGAATTCATCTTACATCACTGGGAGCTCTTTGCTTCTTTATTAATCTTGCTTGTGCTGCTTTTCCTCTATGAATGGAAGGCCTATCAACAACAGGCAAAAAAAATCTCCCCTCAAGAAGCAGTGTTGCTCATGAACCAACAAGCTCTCGTCCTCGATATGCGTGCGATCGCTCAGTTTGATAAGGGGCATATCCTCAATGCAACACACATCGATAAAGACAACTATCAACCCAAGCCTACAAACAAATCTAAAAAACAAACCCTCATTGTCGTCTGCCAAAATGGCGTCGCATCAAACACCCTAGCGTCAACTTGGCTACAATCGGGTTTAACTGATATTCATGTGTTAGCAGGCGGCATGGACGCATGGCTTGACGCTGGATTCCCACTCACTAAAACATCATAAGGCAACCCCTATCATGACAAAAGATACATCAGAGCCAGCTGTACTTGAGCCGACTGCGACAACCACTGAATTGCAGTTTATGATTCAACGTATTTATACGAAAGATCTGTCATTTGAAGCACCCAATACGCCTGCTGTGTTTCAACAAGACTGGCAACCCGATTTAACCATCGATTTACATCAATCCCACGTTGTCCTCAATGATGAAACCTATGAAGTGGTCCTACATATCACCGTCACGGTCAAAAATCAGGGTCAAATTGCTTTTTTAGTTGAAGTCAAGCAAGCCGGTATTTTTACCATTCAAGGCTTCCAAAACGCACAACAACTCGAACACTTACTTGAAAGCTTTTGTCCTGGTATTTTGTTTCCCTATGCAAGAGAAGCGATTACGCATGAAGTCACCCGAGGCAGTTTCCCTCAATTGGTGTTAGCGCCGATTAATTTTGAAGCCTTATACCTTAATAAACTAGCGACTCAACATTCACAATCCTCTACTGAATCTATCCAATGAAAGCGGCAACCTTTGCAATACTTGGCGCAGGCTCTTGGGGAACAGCCGTCGCCATTCACTTGGCTAAAGCCAAACACCGAGTATTGCTATGGGGCCCCACAAAAGATGCGCTTTTGCAGATGGAAAAAACCAGAACCAATGAGCGCTATCTGCCTGATATTCCCTTTCCAACAACATTACTACCACAACCTGATTTAGCTGCCTGCTTAAAAGAAGCAGATGAAGTCTGTATTGCAGCGCCCTCGCATGCATTTCACGCGGTCTTAGATACACTCACCACCCCGCCTAAACACGGTTTACTCTGGTTAACCAAAGGGATGGATCCAGACACCCATTTGCTGTTAAGCCAATTGGTGAAATCAAAATGGGGAGCAGATTTCCCTTGTGCCATGTTATCTGGTCCTTCTTTTGCTTTAGAAATGGCAAGAGGATTACCCACCGCAGTGTCTCTGGCCTGCGATAACCCAAGCTATCAAAAACGCTTACTCCCCTATTTTCAACATGCAGCACTACGGGTTTATTTAAGCCAAGATCTTATTGGCGTTCAGCTCTGTGGTGTAGTTAAGAATGTGCTAGCGATTGCCTGTGGGATGAGTGATGGTCTTGGTTTTGGTGCCAATGCCAAAGCAGCACTCATCACGAGAGGACTTGCCGAAATGCGTCGCTTAGGCCTTGCTATGGGTGCGATGGAACAAACCTTCATTGGCTTAGCCGGCATTGGTGATTTGGTTCTCACCTGTACAGATAACCAATCTAGGAATCGTCGGTTTGGTCTTGCTCTCGGTCAAGGTGATTCCCCGCATGCGGCATTAGCTAAAATTAACCAAGTGGTCGAAGGCCGTCACAACGCAGCGCAAGTGGTTGCTTTAGCAGAACAATATCACCTAAGCCTACCGATTTGTGAAGCCGTACTTCAAGTCTTACAAGACAAGCAAACCCCGCAAGAAGCAGCGACATATTTAATTCATAAAACGAGTGCGAATCCGTATGAAATGTAACATAACGGACAAGCCGCGCCACGTGGGCGTTGTGGGGAAAATGTCAACAGCCCCTAACTACGATCCCCGGGCTTGATTACCCTTTGAGCTTCTTTTTCGACAGCATTTCGTAATTGCTCTCGTCGAGTTTTTGCGAAGAAACCATGCCCAGTAAATATCAAATGAATGACGGACGCAACACAAAGCAGAATATTCGCAACGACGACTTTCCAGTACTGTCTGTGTTGACCCATGCCGAGGTCTTTAGAATGCGCTTTATTCTTAAATTCATCGAGAAATATCTTAGGCGTTTTCTTCCCCTCTGGGGTATTAATAAATTGATACACCATGTCTTTGAGCTCGAATGCAAGTTGCATCGCAACAAGCCCCTCTTTCTCACACGGAGGATCTTGGTGACATAAACCATAGCCATGGGCACACATTTCGTCTAACTTTTGCCATAATGCGTCGTATTGGTCAGATGGTTTGTAATCCAACAATTCTTCGGGTATCCCGCCTATAATTTGTTCAGAATCATTCCAAGATACCATAGGTTCTGAAAAGTCAATTTTTCGCTTAGGTTTTAACCTGAGATAGCTCTCTTGTTGCATGAGGTTTTGTTGATACTCAACAAGCAATCTTAAGCGCGCTTCTGGTATTTCTAAAATCTGCGCAGAATAATACACTCGAAAATCTGCATGTTCGTGAAGTTCTTTCATGAAGACAGATGACAGATGAGCTCGATATTGTTGGAGCAATGTCTGTAAGGATACATAATCTTTATTTGCCAAAAATTCCCTAGCAAGCGGCTCTATGCAGGGTTTAAGCACTGCGTCTCCTATTCGTTTGGTGCGAATAAAATTTGGAATGCCCCGTGCGACCTGCTGCTGAATATAGGGATGCGTGAGTAGAGAAAACAGATCTTTTGCGAAGGGGGGGGCGGGTAAAACGGTTTGCATAGCTAACCAGTGTTTGAGTGCACTTGTTAGTTCTGTTAGTTGAAATTCTTTTCTATCGCAATAACTAATGTACTGGGCCAAGGCATCATGACCTAATACAGGAAAAAACCCAACCATCCATGCCATGAGATTGTTTTGTTGTTGTAAATTGAGTGGCGTTGGTGCGTAGCTAATAAGGAGCTGCATATTCTGAAACCAACATTCTCTTCTTTCTTCTAATCTCCACCACCTATCGACTATTATAGGTTGCAGCAGGGTTGTGCTTAAAGCTATATTCGCAGCGCTTTTAAGAGCCGATTTTACGTAATCGGGTGTTTCAGCCGGCGTGGCATCTATCAGCCGTATTAGGCCACCAAATCCATATATCGTTTTCTTACTGCAATAATCTTTAATAAAATCTTCGAGATATTTTTTTTCTCCTAGCAATATGAGTTTGTGAACGCTGAAACCTCGGGAAAGACAGACCGGATAATTATCGTCACTCAAATCTCTTACTACTGTGGAGACTATTATATTTCGAAGGGGCGGGGTCAGTAATTCTTCTTGTTTGAGAAAGTGCAGTATGCTAAGCGGGAGGTCATAATGAACTTCTTCCCACAACTTTTTGACTAAGCATTTCTTTATTGCTACTTGCATCTCGATGTCTATAGAAGGCTCCCACTTCTGCATATCACAGATGATCGAATAGAGTTGCTTGGCATTTAATAGCTTAGGGCTATTTAAAATATATTCAGCGAATGTCTTTCTGATATCCATATTTTGATATAACTTTTGATTTAAAATGACCTGGCTGAGATAGTAATAACAAAAGCTATAATCGGGTGCTGGTAAATTAGCAATGAGGTCTTTGAGGTCTTTCTCTAGGGTTTCTTTAACTGTGGCATCGGAGATTTCTGAACTGGTATAGATGTTGCTCATATCGCTCCAGGTTTGTAAACGCACACCTTTCAAAATATTGTTTGATATTTCGTGAGTGAGCTCGGTGAAAGATTGATTAATCTGTTCTTTCAACGCACCCAAATAGTAATGATCGACGGCCTCAAGCTCATAGTGTGACTTTAAGTTTTCTAGAGACAGGGGTAAAACTGTGCCTATGCGTTTGGTTTTTATATCATTGACATATTGCTGTATCAGCGTTTTCCAGTGACTTAATATTGATGTTTCGTCAAAGGAATGTTCTTGATAATGATCATATTCACGTTGGTATTCAATGATCGGAACCGCACGCTTATGCGTAAATTGTAATAATTGTTGGGTGTACGCGGCTTGAAGAAAGATTGCTGGGGCAAAAGGATATTCATTACAGAGCGTTTGATCAAGTGTAAAGTAAATGGCATGAATATCATCAGTGTGAATGTGGGCAATGACTTCATTATGAGCAGAGGTTTGTGCCCCAAAACTTCTTGTTTTACCTCCCAATAACGATTCTTGAATGAGGTCCTGAATGTTTTGTTGTATTTCCTCTGGCGTTTGGTGTGTATAGATATGGCTTTTTTTTCCGAAACCAGTATCACTATCCAGCAAGCTAACCTGTGTGATCTCTCTCGTAGGTACGGAGAGCATGAGACCAATATTTGAATACAAAGGCATGCCGGGCATGAGTAGAGAGATGGAGCGGTTAGGGTTGCCCGACTTATCTATACTTCCGCTTTTAGTCGCAACTCCTTTTTTTCTGTCTAATTTTCGAAATTCTAGTTCCGCGCCAGTCTCGACAGCCAACTTCTTTTTCTGTTTGGTAACTTCGACCTTAGTCGCTGGTTTTTTAATCCCGCGTACATATAATGCGTTTTGTTCCAGTAGGTGTGCAACTGACTCTGGCAGTTTTTTTCTGTGTAAATCTTGCTGTTGCTTGTCAAGATCTTCAAGTATTTCCTCTAAGCTTTTTCTCTTCGTCGCTTGTTCATTTAGCAAAGTTGCTAAAGCAAAAAAGCGCTCATCCTGATTGATTTGTTCTAGGGTGTATTGATAGGGATCATCAGAATCTTCGATTATTTTTTTTATTTTACAATTTAAATGCTTGTACTGATCCCCTTGTGCATGAATCAATCCGCGTGCTTGCGTGATCACATAGGAGAGTAAACGTAATCGATCGCGGTTAAGACCATCTTCTGTGGCTACATATTTTTTATAAAATCTGAGATAGGTCGCGTCAAACACATCTCTTGCACGCATAATTTCCAAACAATCGGCATCATGAATACAATCGATAAACTTTCCATGCGATTGTTGTCGAGTTGCCTCATAAGTCATTTCCTTCCATGTTCGCGAATCTGTATCGAGCTCATAAAAGGTCTTGTCAGGCTCAGCATCTTTGTTGGCCATACTCTCAGCAATCAGGGCAGCTCGAGCCGGAGGAATACCCTTTTCGATAAGGTGATCATAGAGATGAAGCGCCGAGTCTCTATCCCAGAGATCCTCCCCCTCATTTTGACGCGCAGTATCATGAAAAAGCGCTGCAACTTGAATATGATCTTTGTCTTCTTGAGACAAGTCGGCAAGATTGGCCCATAACAACGCAAGTATTGCGGTACGAGAAGCGTGTTCCATGCCATGAATAAGACGCGAAACATCGCTTGCACTTGGAGCCTCGTTGGTATATGGTGTTTTATAGTATCCTTTTACCCTTTGTACAGCATCCGCAACCATTGTCATCTGCTTACTCGCTAGTGCCTCGTCTTGTTAATACGATCCCTTAAGCTGTCATCCCCGCGAAGGCCGGGATCCATCTATGATATCGCACTGTGCCAATTTAAGGATGGTTCCCCGCCTTCGCGGGGATGACAGCTTGGCTGATTATTATATCACCATCCTGAAAAATACGCAACCACCCAAAACCACCACCCAAAACCACCACCCAAAACCAACACCACCCAAAACCGACCCACCCAAAACCGACACCACCCAAAACCGGACATTTCTATTTTGCTCTGACACTACCCAGGTACGTCTGGGCGTTACGTTTTTTAGATAGTGTCCAATTATTGGAACACTGAGGCATTGCTCTTGATGACCGGTTACCTGAAGAGAAAACTGTGCCAATGAGGGGTCCCGAGGAACGAGGGAAGCTCATTGATACTGCTTGAACGCAAGGTATTCTCGGCCATTTCTTCTCGGTCATCAGGGCTGTCCCATCTTAATTTGAACTGAAGTTAGTCAGTTAGCACGACCTGCTCCCTTCTCCCTTGAGGGAGAAGGGTTGGGGATGAGGGTGCTTGATGAGGCACAGTCTCGAGCAAATTTAAAATATTATCCATCAC
>JAPLRL010000085.1 GCA_026399205.1 Gammaproteobacteria bacterium | reverse complement strand
GATGATGTTCATCAGCCGACTACCTCGAAGGGTCGTGATCAATGGAGTTCGTTTGCGCTCAGGAAACACTCAAGGCGGGCTTGGCGACCATCGGTCGCGCGGGAGAGGGGGCTGATCGGAGTAAAACTAAAGATGCGTGCATACCTTAGTCGTGTAGGGTGGATTAGGGCCGCCAGGCCCGTAATCCACCAACCGATCAGGGGGTATTCGAGTGAAAAAAACATCCAAAAAAAAAGGTGGGTCCCTGCGTTGTTACGCCGGAACCCACCTTATGTAAATAAGTGCTAAAAACCAGGACTTATTCTTCGTCTGTCAATCTGAAATATTTAGTACCAAAATAACGTTGGAGTTTCTTGCGGATAGTGCCTCTGCTGATGCCTAAAATGCGTGCGGCTTGCAGTTGGTTTCCACGACGTTTTTCCATTACAGCTTGCAATAATGGGGGTTCAATTTCTGACAGAATCATGTCATAAAGGTTATCAACGGACTTGCCTTTGTTTTCGATAAGAAAACGATTAACCAGGGTATAGACAATTTCTTGAAGACCTTGATCTTGCTTAGTAGCAGCATGAGTAATTGGTGAATCTACAGCGTTCATGATAACTTCCTTATTTTAGTTAATGCTCCAAAATGCTTTCAATAAACGAGAAAGCAAGATAAATTGTACATCAAGGTTAATTGCTAGTCTAGCTTTTTTTCATTTTTTATTAATATTTCATGCACAATGTCACAAATATCACAATCTGCGTGGGTTTGAGAGAGGCTCAGTTTCATCGCGTGAAGCCGTTGAATGGTGTTTTCGCGTACGCTCGGATCGGTGAGATAGCTGCTGATGATATCGCTAATATGTGCAGCCGTGCAATCGGCTTGCATTAATTCAGGCACGATCATTTTATTTGCAATCACATTACAAAGGCCAAGATATTTAACCTTCATCACCCGCATGGCAACATAATAGGTGATTGCCGACGTGCGATAAATAATGCACATGGGTTTTTCTAAGAGCGCACATTCTAGCGAAGCCGTGCCTGATGCAACCACCACTGCATCGCAAGCGCTCATCACCAGAGGGGCTTGCTCAGTGAGCAGGGTGATGGGTAAGGCGTGTCCTTGCAGCATCGAATCGATTAATGAACGCTTAATCGTATTGGCAACTGGTAAAACAAAATGGATGCTTGGAAATTGTTTTTTTAAACGGTGTGCGGCCTGAATAAGAATCGGTAAAAGTTGTTTGACTTCATGCTGACGACTGCCAGGTAAAAAAGCAATTAAGGGCAAGTGTTGGGGTAAGCCTAAGGCTGCTCGAGCTTGTTCCATGGTGTCAGTGGGTAAATGCTCAAGCAGAGGATGACCGACAAACGAGCAAGGGACGCCTGCTTGGGTGTAAATTTGTTTTTCAAAGGGCAAAATAACAGCCATGTGATCAATGTATTGATGAATAAATTGAACGCGATTGGCCTTCCACGCCCACACTTGAGGGCTGATGTAATATAAAATCTTGAGATTCAAAACAGATTTTGCAAATTTAGCCAGCCGTAGGTTAAACCCAGGGTAATCGACTAAAATCAGCAAATCAGGCGGGTGCTCGGTTAAATAGGCTTTTATTTTTTTAAAGGCTTGGCGTATTTGAAATGCGTGTCGCAACACTTCAGTGATCCCCGTCACGCCGTATTGGGCTAAATCATGAATCAAAAAAGCGCCCGCTTGGGCTAAGTAGTTGCCACCAATGGCCGCGACTTCATAGTTATCAGGATAGCGCAAGCGAAGTTCGTTGAGCATCTTCGCTGCATGTTGATCGCCAGAGGCTTCACCTGCAACAATGACCAGTCGTTTAACACTCGTCATAGGATTGTTGAACGGTTTGTTGGTGGTGATGAATTAAATCACTGATCATTTGCGCAGTCCCTAGTGCATCACGACCTTCCTCGCCAGTGACCAACGGGGGCGTGTTGTTCTTAATGCAGGCAAGAAAGGCTTTAATTTCTTCAAGTAGGGCGTCTTTTTGTTCTAATGCAGACTCATGGCGCAGGATGTTTGGAATCCCCGGAAACATTTCGCCCTCGCCTTTTGAAAAGACCGCAAATTGCTTTTGATGGTAATCAATCGATAAATAAGAATTACGTTGAAAAACCCTTGTTTTTCGTTCCGTTTTAAAGCTAATGCGGCTTGCGGTGACATTGGCGACGCAATGATTTTGAAAATGCAGCCGTGCATTGGCTATGTCGATTGAAGAAGACAAAATAGAGGTGCCTTGTGCATCCATATGAATAATCGGGCTCTTGACCATGGTTTGAATTAAATCAATGTCATGGATCATTAAATCGAGAATCACGTTTACATCAGTGCCTCGTGGATTAAAAGGCGCAAGCCGAGTGGATTCAATAAATAAAGGTTGATGTAAAAAAGGCTCTAATGCCAGTCTTGCTGCATTAAAGCGTTCAAGATGCCCTACTTGAAGTTTGAGCCCTTTTTGATGCGCTAAGGCAATCAAAGTATTGGCTTGTACCACGGTTTCGGTGATGGGTTTTTCAATGAGGACATGCACGCCTGCCTGTAAACAAGCTTTGGCAATCTCGTAGTGTGCTGTGGTTGTTGCGGCAATACTCACCGCATCAACATGTGGTAATAAGGTTCGAAAGTCAGGGTAACTTTTAACACCTAGTTCTGAAGCAACAGTTTGAGAGGCCGCAGGGTTGACATCGCTGACGCCTACAAACGTGGCTTGAGAGAGTTGTTTATATTTTTGTGCGTGAAATCGCCCTAAATAACCTACACCAATAACGCCACAACGGATGGTCATCTTTTATCGCCTCACTTCTTGATATGTCTGATGGGGGACCCTGTATACAGCTGCCTGGGGCGGCCGATACGCGACTTAGTCGAAACCATTTCCATCCAGTGAGACATCCACCCAACTGTTCTGGCTAATGCAAAAATAACCGTAAACATGTTGACGGGAATGCCAATCGCACTGAGGGTTAAGCCTGAGTAAAAATCAACATTAGGATACAGTTTTTTCTCAACGAAATAGTCATCTTCTAGGGCGATGCGTTCTAATTCCATGGCTAATTTAAATAAAGGTTCTTCGTGTGCACCAACGGCTTTTAAGACATCATGACAGGTTTGACGCATGACCTTTGCGCGCGGATCATAGCTTTTATAAACACGATGGCCAAATCCCATGAGCCTGAAGGGGTCGTCTTTATCTTTTGCTCGTTTAATATAGTGATTAATATGCTTCACATCACCAATTTCTTTTAACATGTTTAAGCACGCTTCGTTAGCGCCACCATGCGCGGGGCCCCATAAGGCAGAAATGCCTGCAGAAATACAGGCAAAGGGGTTCGCACCCGTAGAGCCTGCTAACCTCACGGTTGAGGTTGAAGCGTTTTGTTCGTGATCGGCGTGCAAAATAAAAATTTTATCGAGGGCATCAATAATAATGGGGTTGATTTCAGTTTCTTCAGTTGGAAGGCCAAACATCATATGTAAAAAATTACCCGCATAAGACAGGCGGTTTAAAGGCGGCATAAACGGATGGCCTGTGGAGTATTTATAACTCATGGCAGCTAAGGTCGGCATTTTAGCAATGAGGCGAATCGCAGAAATATAGCGATCTTCATGGTGACTAAAATCCATGGATTCATGATAAAACGCAGATAGGGCACCTACAATGCCAACCATAATGGCCATAGGATGAGCATCGCGACGAAAGCCATTTAAAAATTGAACCATTTGTTCATGAACCATGGTGTGTTTTGTCACCAACTGCGTGAATGCTTCTTTTTCTGATGGATTCGGCAGTTCGCTGTTTAAGAGTAAATAACAGGTATCAAGAAAATCTTTTTTTTCGGCCAATTCTTCGATAGGATAGCCTCTGTATAACAAGATACCCCGATCGCCATCGATGTAGGTGATGGTCGATTCACAAGAAGCAGTAGATAAAAAACCAGGATCAAAGGTAAAATAGCCTTGATTTCCCAATTGCGTAATATCGACAACAGGCGTACCCAATGTGGGTTGATAGATGGGGAGATCAATAGGAGCATGGCCGTCAATCATTAACCGAGCATGGGATTTTGTCATGGTAGCCTCTTCAATTATACAATTTTATCACGGCGAGACTATATTAAAGTGTGGGGAGATAGTCAATTGGTAGGAGAAGCATCAGTGAATTCAGAGAGCATCATAGAAGCGTACATCCCTCACCACGCTTCTTTTCGAGATCCTTCAGGGTTTGTTTTTAGCCATCAAGGTGAGATATACAGACAAGTGAACCGCAGTTATCGGCCTCATTATGACCAGTTGATGAAATCGGGGTTATACAAGGCGCTGACTGAAAAGCGGTGGCTAGTTGAGCATACAGAAGTCGATTCGTTGACGATACCTGATGAGGCTTATAAGGTATTACGTCCCACGCCGATTCCGTTTATTTCCTATCCCTATGAATGGTCCTTTAGTCAGCTGAAAGATGCAGCATTACGCACTTTAGAAATCCAAACCCTGGCATTAACGTATGGCATGACCCTTAAAGATGCGTCTGCCTATAACATTCAATTTGCACAAGGCATGCCAATACTGATAGATACCCTCTCTTTTGAGTGTTATCGCGCAGGACAAACGTGGGATGCGTATAGACAATTTTGTCAGCACTTTCTTGCCCCACTTGCATTGATGGCGATGGTTGATAGACGTCTTTTGCAGTTGATGAGGGTGCATATAGATGGCATTGCACTTGATTTAGCCAGTTGTTTACTCCCCAAGCGCTCATGGCTGCAAGCAGGGCTTCTCATTCATCTGCATTTACATGCAAGATTACAGAAATCCTGCTCGAACACTTCGCGGCAAAGCGAGCGGAATACACAATTGAGTAAACAAGGCTTGGTCAGTATTGTGAACTCACTACGCAAGACCTTGAAAAAACTAGATTGGAGGCCCGTAGGCACCGAATGGGCTGATTACTACCAGGCAACCAATTATTCAGCAGCAGCAATTGCTGAAAAAAGTCGATTGGTTCAGCATTATTTAACCATAGCCAACCCCAAAGTTCTCTGGGATATGGGTGCCAATACAGGTCATTTTAGTTGCCTAGCCAAAGAAAGTGCTGCCCTGACGCTTGCGTTTGATATCGATGAAGCCGCCGTTGAAAACCATTATCGCGCCTTAAAGGAGAAGCAAGAGCATGCCATCCTCCCTTTAGTGATGGATCTCACGAACCCCAGTCCAAGTTTGGGCTGGCATCACCATGAGCGCATGTCATTGATAAAGCGCGGTCCTGCTGATTGCGTTATGGCTCTGGCATTGATTCATCATTTAGCGATAACAAACCACGTCCCCTTAACACACATCGCCGAATTCTTGGCTGAGATCGGTCGCTATGTTATCATCGAATTTGTGCCAAAGTCAGACAGCCAAGTGCAGCGTCTATTGCGCGCCAGAAAAACAGCGTTTTCAGGTTATACCCAAGATGAGTTTGAAAAAGCTTTTAGTGCGTATTTTTCAGTTTTGCACAGGGATGATGTTCAGGGCTCGGATAGAGTGATGTATTTAATGGAGAGGTCTCATGAAAAAAAATAACGTTGTATTCTTTTTCACCACCATGGTATTCACCATGCTATTATTTAATGCCCAAACCGCATACGCCTATTTAGATCCAGGTGCCGGAAGCATCCTCTTGCAAGGGGTCATGGGTGCGATTGCAGCGGTTTTTGTTGGACTAAGGCTGTATTGGCATCGGGTGTTGCAATTGTTGGGGTTTAAAAAGAAGATAGAGAAAAAAGAGGACATCAAATAAGCATGTGTTTGATTGGTTTGATAGAAACAAGAACAGCACCCCTTGTAAAGAAAATTCTCGAACATCCTTTTCAACAAGACTTGTTTGCAGGGCGATTACCTGATGATGTGTTTATTCGGTATGTGCGCAAAGATATTCGTTATTTATCTAGACAGGCACGAGCAATGCAATGGGCTGCCGATCGGTCCGATAGACCCGATGAAGCGAGGCAGTTGCGGGGTGTGGCGGATTATATTCGAAATGTTGAGCAAAAAACACATCTGAAATATTTACAGCCGAACTATCCTCAACCGTTTTTTGATGATAAAAAAATGGTAGGGGAGCAAAGTGATGAGGTGGATGCGTATGCGGATGCGTTAGATGCGCTTGCTATGTTCGCTCCCATTGCGGTAGTGCTTGCTGGTTATAGGGTTTGCTTTAAAGTATTTCATGACATAGGGTTATACAATAACGGTGCTCTCATCACTTCCCCTCGTCAGAAGGCGTGGGTTGAGTCTTGTCGGGGGCCTCGATTTATTGCCCAGGACGAGACGATGCGGCGTCTTACAGAGCAACGAGCGACTGACGACCTTTTCGAGCCGATGGTAGCGGCAGTGGAGCGTGCGCTTGGGTTTGAATTAGCGATGTTTGAGTCTGTTCATCCGCAGGTTGTGGGGGCATCGACGCTCCGGTTTTGTGCTTAATTTAGGTCAGGTCACTAAATTATTTGTATACTCCCATCTGTCCCCTCTACCGCGCGAGGTTTTACCCCCTCCCCAACCCTCCCCCGCGATGAACGCCAACATATTGTTCAAACTTCTAGCGCGGTAGAGGGGGTATTCGAGCGTAACGAAAATTTTCATCAAGGACGAAAAAATGCAAAAAATTCCTCCTCTAAACCACACCTTCCTCATCGCCTTAACGCTCCCTTTCATCCTATTTTTGGTTTCACCCCTGACCTTTTTTCTTGAAAATGCGGTCGAGTACGTGGCAAATGTATCGGATATTTCTCCATTACTACTACTGATCTGTGCCGGCATGACCGGTCTTTTGTTTGGCTTGCTGTTGCTTCTGTCTCGATGGGTATCACTGTATACCCTCTTATCCGGTCTTTTGGTGGGGTTGGCATTGGCCGTTTGGGCACAAAGCCAGCTGTTTATTTCGGACGTAGGGTTACTGGATGGCCACCCCATTGATTGGGTACAAAGACGGATGCAGATTCGAACAGAGTTGTTAGCATGGTTTTTCATCGCGGGTTTCGCTGTTTTCGTCTCTTATCGCTCAAAGCGGGCGCTTTTTATCACCGCTCAAGGGATTATCTTCTTAGGCGGATTGACGATATTGTCGACTTGGATGAGATCAGATTATCAAGCGCACCAGGGGGTCGAGAGCGCGGAAATTAAGGCGTTTTCTTTTCATAAAACGCAAAATAAAATCGTGATTGTGCTTGATATGTTTCAGTCAGATGTGTTTGTGGAAATGATGCAGCGTTGGCCTCAAGAGGTGGCTTTTTTACGGGGGTTTACGTTTTATCCGAATACGGTTGGCGGGTATCCAACAACCAAAGTCTCTCTCCCTTTGATCATGAGCGGGAAATTATATAAAAATCAAACGCCAGTGAGGCCATGGATTATCGCTAATAATGCGACGCATAGCATTGCTAATTATTATGTAGACAAGGGCTTTGGTGTGGGGCTTGTGTCCATCGTTGCACATCTTCTTGAGGGAGGGAAGTCGCAACCCGTTGCACTGACTTATTTTTCAGACAAAACCTGGATGGGGATGAATCGGCAAAGTTTAATTGTGTTAGATGGTGGTTTATTTCGTAGTGTACCAACCCGATTGAAGCCGAAAATTTATGACGAAAATAATTGGTTTCTTTCTAGATTTGCGACGAATCCGTCATTGCCCCCAGGATTTCCAGGGTATGACTTGGCGTTTTTGAGGGCTTTTGAGAAAAAGACAAATTTAAACTCTAAGCATATCGGTGAGTTTAAGGTGTATCATTATGCGGCGGCACATGCGCCGTATCGAATGAATGAGCATTATGAGTATGAACACATGCCAAATACCCGAGCCTCTTATGTGAGGCAAGCACGGGGTGTTATGATACTGTTACGTAGAAAGCTTGAGCGACTGCGGCAGTTGGGTATTTATGACTCGGCTCAAATTCTGGTGATAGGCGATCATGGGCGAGGGTATTTGCCAACAGATTTGCGTGGTGCTGTTGTGAATCAGGCGCTAAATCAATTTGTTTTGGGGGGTGCACGGCCCTTATTTTTATATAAGCCAAGTGGATCGGTGGCTCCTTTGGCGTCTTCAGATCGGGCGTTGCATTTAGCGGATGTGGTGTGTGTGTTGAGCAATGCAGATAAGGCCTTTGACTGCCATGACTATCAATTATCGGCGGTGGATAACAAAAGAAAACGTACGTTTATATATTATTTTGGGGCGCTTGATTTTTGGAATAGAGCCTACATGCCTCCCATGAATGAGTATGTGGTTGATGGAGATGTGAGAGATCCGGCTGCATGGAAGTATTTACATACAGAATATCTTTTCGGGACAGTAAAAAAAACGAGTCCAGTGGAGGCGAGTTGAATGTCTTTACAATTGTGTAGAAGTACGTTAAACATTTGAGTAAACATAAGAGGCAGAGAGAGAGTCATGCGTAAACTTGTTGGGTTACTGAGCGTGGTGTGTTTAAGCGCTTGCGTTTGGCATTTGCCGACTTATCATGAACCCAACCTTTTTGTGGTTGGGAAACAAAAAAGAGAGTGTGGTCCATTTAATCAGGTCCGTGTTGAGGGTGCATTCGATGTAGAGTTGCATACGGGATACCATCATGATCAGGTTAAAATTCAAACCATATCCGCTAGAGTGCCTAAAATTCGAACCGTTGTGCAAGATGGGATTTTACTGATTAGCTGTCAGGAAAATTGCCCGAAACGAGATGGCATGCGACTGCGTATAGAAACAAGACAGTTACGATCGTTTTCATATCGAGGCCAAGGTGAGATTTCCGGGCGTCATTTACACGCCCCTTATTTGAACTTAAACATTAATAATCCAGGCTCTACCGTGTTAGGTGGCGTTTTAGGATTAAGAAAAGTGGTGATTGCAGGTGGCGGTGAAGTGACCTTAACTGGGGTGAATACGCCTGCGCTAGACTTGGTGATTAGAGATCACTCAAAAGTTCAAATGGCGGGAAACATTCATCTTGCAAATCTGACCTTAGAAAATGGCAGTTGGGTGAGTTTATATTGGTTAAAAGCTGATCGTCTGACCTTGCGTGCGCATGGCAAAACCGTGGTGCAGTTTGCAGGAAAAGCAAAATTATTAGATGTTGAACTATGGGATCACGCTAAGTTTAAAGGGCGCTATTTTACAGTGAAAGAGGTGTTTGTGAAAACGCATGATCATGCGGTTGCAGAAATTACAACCACCAAGCATCAACACGCGTTTGCAACGGATGTGAGTGATATTTATTTTTATAAAGTTCCACGATCTGAAGCGAATTACATGGCTTACAATGGATCGGTTTTAAATATGCGCTTGTTTGATCCAAAGCTGCACTATGACGTGTTTAATGCGTTTAATTTGCCTTCTTAACGGAACCCACGGCTGTCGTCCCGGAACTTAGCGCTATTGCGCGAGCGTCGTAGGGTGGGCAAAAGAGCCTGGCGTTGATCCTACTAGATGCCAGACCCCAGTGGCGACGTGCCCACCGGTGGCTCGGAGCGGTGGTGGGCACGTCGCCGGTAGCTCAGAGCAGCTAGTGGATTCAGTGTCAGGCTCCTTTGCCCACGCTACAAAACCGACGAACAGGCTCCCTCATCCAAGTGCCGATCTGGCGTAGAAAAATAAAGCTCATCGGTGATTAAATCAGGCAGTGAATCAATTTCTGCTAATAAAACATACTCATAAAGATCAGCAGATTCTTTTAAATCACGCTCACGCTTACAAATGGCAAGGTGCAGCGTGTGATGGTAAGGAAAACAAAACTCATCAAGGCAGCGTTGGCATTGTAGGGTAAGTGAACCACTAAGAGTGAGGGTGAGCAGCATTGGGCCTACGCTTTGTTCTGTTTGCCAAACGCAAGTCAGCACACAAGGCGACAATACGTGGGACGGTAAACGATCAGTGAGTGTCACCGTGTAGGGCTGCGCTGCGTGGCGCAAGACGGTCAGTAAGGGATGTTTCATGAGTGAGGCGTTGCGTGGTAATCAATATGGCTCAGTCTATCGTGCTGAAACGTTAAGCAAAGATAGCGTTGTTTCATATTACCGCTACCTTGGCGCCAAGTATAAGCGTAATCAAGGTGATTTTCATCAAAAACGTGATGCACGAGGCTCGATCCCATGAGTTGAATGACATCTTGTTTAGACATGCCTACTTTAATACGCGCCATTTTAGAGGCAGGTATCAAATTACCTTGTTGTGTAATACGGTTAGAGAAATCATGAGACAGGCAGTGGGTTAGGGATAATGCCGTTAAAATAGGCAGAATAAAGCGCTTGATTTTCATGGTGTACGAATGGGCCTTTGGGTTTTCGATAAGTGCTGGCATAATATCACGGTAGATAATGATAGACTAGCGAGGAATGCGGTGGACGTGCGCGAGCGATTAAAATCGAGTGGTTTAAGGGTGACCGGCCCTCGATTGCAGTTGTTGCAGTTGTTAATTCATTCGATGAAACGGCATTGGCATACCGACGATCTTTATCAGGCCTTACTTGCTGAGAAAGTAGAAATCGGTCTGGCCACCGTGTATCGTACGCTTGCACAGTTTGAAAGTGTTGGGTTAGTTCAGCGGCATCGTTTTGAAGGTGGTCATGCCGTATTTGAGCTTGCTGAACGCATGCATCATGATCATCTGGTTTGCATTCACTGTGGTACCGTGAAAGAATTTATGGATGAGGTGATAGAGGCACGCCAACAACTGGTTGCTGAGCGTGAAAATTATATTTTAACCAGTCATGCATTAAATTTGTATGGGGTCTGTGGGGATTGTCGCGGGAAGTAGGTTCGGCCTTGGCCCAACATGCAATTTTTTGTTGGGCCAAGGCCCAACCTACGGCAAGGTGTTTTTGAATAGATTTTAACCATATTTTGCGTTATAATGGTCACAATTATCAAAGTAAGGTGGGTGGATGAGTAGTCAAAAAACTTCACGTGCGCTAAGTGTGTTTAGTTTAACCATGATGACGGTAGGATCCGTTGATAGTGTGCGTAACTTGCCTTCGAGTGCACTTTTTGGCAGCCAGTTGATTGCTTTTTTTATTCTGGGCGCCATTTTCTTTCTTATTCCCGCGGCATTGGTTTCAGCTGAATTAGCATCGGCTTGGCCCAAACAAGGGGGTATTTATATTTGGGTTAGAGAAGCTTTTGGTAAAAAAATTGGGTTTTTAGCCATTTGGTTACAATGGATTGAAAATGTCATCTGGTATCCAACGTTATTGTCTTTTGTTGCAGGGACCATTGGTTACTTGATTTCACCTGACCTGGTGAATGATCGTTATTTCCTTTGGTGGATGATTGTAGGGGCTTTTTGGGCAACTACCTTGGTGAATATTTGTGGGATGAAGGCCAGTGCCTTTGTCAGCAACTTGTGCACCTTATCTGGGTTATTGTTGCCGATGTGTTTAATTATTTTACTCGGTATTATCTGGGTCGTTAGTGGGCATGTGGTGCAGATAAAATTTGAGGTTGCTGAGATGTTGCCTTCATGGCGGGATCCCAGTATTTGGGGGTCGCTCACTGCATTTACAATGTCATTTTGTGGGGTGGAAATTGCGACCGTTCATGCAAATGATGCAGTGAATCCTCAACGTGCCTTTCCGATTGCGTTAGCTTATTCTGCCATCATTATTTTGACGACATTGATTTTAGGATCACTCGCTATTGCCATTGTGGTGCCGTCTGGAGAGATTAATTTGGTCGCAGGGATCATGCAAGCGTTCCATGCTTTTTTTGCTCAATATCATTTGCTTTGGATCATGCCAGCCGTTGCCCTGATGTTAGTGCTGGGCGGGTTAGGTAACGTGAACAACTGGGTGATTGCACCGGTTAAAGGGTTATTGGTTGCAGCAGAAGATGGTCATCTACCGTCTTTTTTATGTAAAACGAACGCAAACGATGCGCCGATTGTCATGTTGCTGTTGCAAGCGGTGATTGTGACCGGATTGGCCACGTTATTTTTATTTTTTCCTACCGTGAATGGCGCATATTGGTTTTTGACGGCATTGGCCGTGCAGTTATATATGGTGATGTATGTCTTAATGTTCGCTGCTGCATTTAAATTACGCTTAGCAATGCCCAACCATCCACGTCCTTTTGCGATTCCTGGTGGATGGATAGGGATAACACTGGTGGTCCTTATGGGCATCATTGGCACGGTGACCACGTTTTGTGTGAGCTTTCTCCTGCCTAATGGCATTGAAGTGGGCTCGGTTGAGAAATACGAATTGATGTTGGTGGCGGGTCTTGTTGTCATGTGTCTGGTTCCCTTTATTTTATCTGGGATACAGCAAGGTCAGGGGCGATATTTCAAAATAAAGGTTCAAGAAGCGGTATGAGGTGTTTAAAAACATTATACGCCCGTCATCCCGAGCGCAGCGAGGGATCTCCTGCTGTCTGGCGGAGATCCCTCGCTGCGCTCGGGATGACGGGTGTCCTCGGAGGGGGCTTTGCCTTGATAGCTAACCCCGTTTTTTCTATGGAAGATGCCTCACAAGCGAGGCTGATTGAGCGTATTCAGCCACTCGGTGCGGTGCATGTAGACAGCAAAGCGGGTTCAAGTCCGGGACCTGTGACCGAGGCGCAGCCTGTTGTTGCCGAGCGATCAGGAGAAGCCATTTTTGGGCAGTACTGTTCGATTTGTCATGAAAGTGGTATCGCAGGTGCACCAAAGTTTAGAAATGCCGAGGAATGGAAGCCGCGTATTGAAAAAGCAGGGGGGATCAAAGGTCTCTTACCTATTGTTAATCAAGGATTAAATGCCATGCCGCCTAAAGGAACTTGCCAAGATTGCTCTCAAGAAGAATTAAGCCGGGCAATTGAATATATGATGCCAAAATGATGAAACTAAATTCACGTACAATTCAAAGGGTTGTGTTAGTGCTAAGTAGCGTTTACCTTCTTTTTTCTTGTTACTTACAGTATGCAAAAGGCTTGTCACCTTGCCCATTATGCATCATGCAACGTGTTTGTATGACAGGATTGCTGCTAACAACGGTGTTGGCTCTGGTTCAAAAAAAGAGTGTTGAAAGCAGCACTTTACTGATGATTCAGATCAGCTGGTTGTTGGGCGGCTTGTTTTTTGCGGGTCGACAACTCTGGTTGCAATCATTACCTCCTGAAGCCGTTGCGTCGTGCATGCCAGGGCTGGATATTTTGATGGCTTATTTCTCATGGTCAGATGTGATGAAAGCCTTGTTATTAGGCGGAAGCGATTGTGTTGCGGTGACCATGCGCATAGCCGGGCTGTCATTAGCCGCATGCTCATTTTTATATTTTTTGACAATCTTTGGATGTGTCGCTGTGATTGGGTTTAAAAAGGTGAGATAAAGCCATGCAAACATTTCATGTGACGCAAGTGGCGCAGCATGCGAAAACACGCGCACGCGTTTTGGTGTTACATACCCCACATGGCGAGGTGACAACCCCTGTGTTTATGCCGGTTGGCACGCGTGCCGGGGTGAATAACATGACCCCTCAAGAATTAATCAAAAGTGGCAGTCAATTGATTTTAGGGGGTAACACCTATCATATGTTATGCGCGCCAGGCATGGCGGTGATTGAAGCAGCAGGTGGCATGCATCCCTTTATGGGCTGGCACGGCCCGATGTTGACAGACAGTGGTGGCTTTCAGGTTTTTAGTCTTTCTAAAAATAGCGAGCTCTGTAAAATCGATGAGCACGGGGCAACATTTGTAGTTCCTGAGACGGGAAAGACGTTTCATATGACGCCAACGGTCTCTATGCAAACCCAAAAAATCATTGGTGCAGATATCATTATGGCGTTTGATCAATGTACCCCCAATCATGTGTCTCATGACACCGCGATTGAAATTATGAATCGAACCCATCGCTGGTTAGAAGAGAGCGTAGGCTATCATCAAGAACATCCTTGTTCTCACTACGGCTCGCCCCAGGCACTCTTTGGCATCGTCCAAGGCGGGTGTTTTGACGATTTACGCTCAGAAAGTGCGGCTTATATTGCAAATATGAATCTCGATGGTATCGCGTTAGGCGGGGAGTCTATCGGTTTTGATATGTCAGCAACGGTAGACATCATTCAATCGGTTTATCCTCAACTTCCTAAAGAAAAACCACGCTATACCATGGGGGTAGGGATGTCACCTCAGGATCTCCTGGATGTGATTGAACAAGGCATTGATATGTTTGACTGCGTCGCCCCAACGCGTAACGCACGTCATGGGGCACTCTATTGTGGCAAAGTGGTTGAAGCAGGGCCCTGGCTGCGCTTTGAAAGCGAGTATGAGCAGGGTCGTTTACAGATTAAAAAAGCAATGTTTGCGAATGATTCACAACCCATCCAGCCAGGGTGCACCTGCTGGACTTGCGAACATCATTCTAGAGCCTATTTGCATCAACTCTATAAAGAAAAAGCAATTGCATTTACAGCCCTTGCAAGCATCCATAATATTCATGTCATGCACGCAGTGTGTGAACGCGCCAGAGAGCATATTCTAACCACTACGTAGTGTTGGAGTCATTGTAGGGTGGACAAAGGAGCCAAACATTGAACTCTCCAGGTGGAGCGGAACTTCCTGGCGACGTGTCCACCGGTGGCTCGGAGCGTTGCTGGGCACGACTTTATCGAAGGGTGGCAGGGGGGGCGTTTCAGCGCGGAGCTTGCGAGCACTGAAACGTCCACTTTTCCGGCGCGGGCGAGGGGACAGATCCTGAGTGATCGACACCTATTAAAAAGTCAATAAAAACAATGGGTTAAATGAGCAATAAATGAATTGACCTGCTGATCTTGATGGTTATGATGATGTTTTCGACGACAATTATCATAAGGCTCATCAAGATGCAGG
>JAPLRL010000011.1 GCA_026399205.1 Gammaproteobacteria bacterium | reverse complement strand
CAGGATCACGTCAAACAGGAGGATTATAAATGGGGAAAAAATGCATGGGAGTTTTGAAAAAACTACCGAAAACCCTGTCAACCCCTAAATGCAAAAAAATTAAAAATATTTTTCTGCGCAGGCTTGCCGTAAGGTCACGTTTGAACGGATATTTTCGGATATTTTTGGTGCGAGAAGTGAGATTTATAAAAAAATCATTGATAAACTGCTTGTTGGTTCTGCAAGTCAGGATGAAATCATAGCTAGCTGTAGTCGCAGTAAAACCGGGGACTTTAGTGAATATTTATTGGATTTAACTACAGCAGGATTTGTATCACGAGACTATACATGGCGTTTGAAAGACGGTAAAACCTCGAAGTTGAGTCATTATCGATTGAAAGATAATTATGTGCGATTTTATTTGAAATACATACAACCCAATAAAACAAAAATTGAGAAAGGTGTTTTTAAAAAAATATCAGTCACGACCTTACCTGGATGGGACAGTATTCTTGGATTGCAATTTGAAAATCTTGTATTAAATAATGATGCACGCGTCATCGAGCTGCTGGGAATTCCTGCAGAGGAGATTATTTTTTCCAATCCATTTTTTCAGAAAAAAACAAAAGCCCATGATGGGTGTCAAATTGATTTATTAATTCAAACAAAATTTAATTGTTTGTATATATGTGAAATAAAATTTTCCAGATCGGAGATTACCACATCTGTTATAGATGATGTTAAACAAAAAATTCACCGACTTAACTTGCCAAAAAATTTCTCTTATCGTCCTGTATTAATTCATGTAAATGGCGTGCATTCGGCAATAATTGAATGTGAGTATTTTGCTAAAATTATCGATTTTGGGAGTTTTTTATCACAAAGGAGTTGATATGAATGTTAAGCTCTTACCGGCAACACTTGCTGATTACCAAATTATTCAGAATTTAGCTAGTTATTATGGCTATGACAGAACTGGGTACATGGGGTGGTCATGCCCTGAGAATGGAATATTTGAATGTATCGATTTTAAGCATTACTTTGAAAACCCAAAGGAAAATTAACGATATTTTCAATATACTGAATCTCCTCTGAAGAAAGTTGAAAGTCATCAATGTTTAAATCATCAGTCATATGTAATGGATTGGTTGTGCCGGTTAAAGGCAATATTCCAATTTGGCATGCAAAACGAAATGTAATTTGCGGAATGGTTTTATGATGTCGCTTGGTGAGCGATCGTATATATGGGCTTAAAAGGTAGGGTTGATTAGCTGTGAGCAAAGAGACTCCCTGGTAGATGATGTTATTTTTTTCACAAAATAACCTAATATCGTGATCCCATTTTGATGTAGCAAAACACCTATTTTGTATAAACGATGGTTTTATCGAAACCGTTTTGTATAACATCTCAACCTGCTCAAGATTGACATTTGAAATGCCGAGGAATTTAACCTTTCCCTCAAGGCGTAATGCCTCCATTGCTTGCCAAATTTCCAGATCAGCATCGATGATTCCATGAGATAGGGTGGGGCCGTGAAGAACATATGAGTCGATGTAATCTGTTTTTAAATGCTCCAGAGAATTAGCAAAAGATTGTTTGACCTGGTTGGTCAAAGAATCAAATTTATCATAGGGCTTGCGGTGGTCTTGGCCATCTACAGAAGTGAATTTGGTTTGAAGAAATAAATCACTACGCGTTTTTTGATTGGATTTTAGAAATTGCTCAATTCCAAGTCCAACAGCCTCCTCGAAATAATGCTTGCGTTGGTTGGCTGTATCAATTCCCTTAAATCCTAACGTTAGAGCCTGAACCACAAGTCGTTGTGTGTCATTTTCTTTCCAAGCTGTACCATATAAAATAGGGGGAATAACGGCATTATCAATGCATATTTTCATACCTATCGTCCTGTCGCAGAATTTTGATATATACCCAACACCAATGAGTTTTCGGATTTTATGCTATCGCTTTTTCCGTCCCTGGCTTCCAAAAAGATTTGCAATAGAACAGACTATTACGCATCTTTTTGGAAGCCAGGGACAAAAAAACCGAAAACTCATTGGTGTTGGGTATAAATTACTCCATCACAGCAGCCGGCAACATGATTGCTTGACTCAATGTCGCAATCCGCACCCCAAAGGCCACAAGCAATGCGCCCATGGCTTTCACAATGTAATATTGAACACGACTTAATCCAGCCTTCACATAGTCATGCGTTAACATATATGCCAAGCTAGAAAACCAAATCATATGAATTAATGCGATTTCAAAACCATAACTCATTTCAGAGAGTAATGAATGTCCCGGCTTAATTACCAACGTAAAAAACGCCAATAAGAACATAATCGCTTTGGGATTCAGCAGATTGCATAACAAGCCTTGGTAAAACGCTTGAAATCCTGTCATCGTCTTTTTAGAGCGCTTCATATCAAATGTTGCTGTTTCCCGTTTAGCCAATAAGCTTTTCAACCCAATATAAATTAAGTAAGCAGCGCCAACATATTTAATTATGTTAAATGCCAGTAAAGATTGTGATATCACAATGGCTAGTCCTAATATGCAATAGATCGAATGAATCAAAAGACTCACAGAGACTCCCAGAGCTGTATAAATCCCGGTCTCTCTTGACTGTGACAATGAATTTTTCGTAACAATGGCGAAATCAGGCCCAGGTGAAATGGCCGCTAACATGATCAATAAACTGATTGATAAAAATTCTTGCATAAAGCCCTCCAAAATAAGATAGCGTTTAGGGGGACTATTATATCATAATTCACATCTGCATGATTAAAGCATTTGATGCTGCAGCCACGCCCGATGAAAAAGATGAGTCTATTGTTTATGAATGTAGGAAATAAGGTGGATACCATGGCTACTTTCTTAGAAACTAAAAGATGTGTTCTTACCCTACCAAAAGACGCAGATCTTAACGATTTAATCGCTTTACGTACCGACCCAGAGGTCATGAAATATATTGGCAATGGTGCGATTCAAACAAAAGATCAGGTCAGTGCATTTTTAGCAAATTTCCGCCCCTATTTTGAAAAACATGGATTAACGTTCTACTCAGCCTTTCTGAAAGAAACGGAAGAGTTTATTGGTCAAGCGGGTCTTTTCCATTTAGGCTTTGATGATTCTCAATCTGAAATAGAGGTTGCCTATCGGTTACATAAAAAATTCTGGGGCCAAGGGCTGGCGACCGAATTAGTAACGGTATTAATTCAATGGGGATTTAACCATTTAGCCATTCAAAAAATTATCGCCATTGTTCATCCAGAAAATGAAGCCTCGAGACGTGTCATGGAAAAATCCGGCATGCATTATCAAGGTATCATCTCATATAAAGATCAACAGTTGCCTTGCTATGAAGCCGTTAAATCTACAATTGAGCTCAGTGCGCTTCGCCTTGTGCCAGCATCTATTGATGATTGTTCAGTCATGCAAAATATGGCGGCCTATTATGCTTATGACGTCAGTGAATATATGAAGTGGAAGCAAGAGAATGACGGAACTGCAAACATAGGAATAGATTTTTCTAAATACTTTCAAAAAGATAACACCTTTCCTTTTATGATTAAATATCACGATGAATTAGCTGGATTTGTGATTGTAGATGACCAAGTGTCTGATCCGAGCAATGACTTCAGTATTGCTCAGTTTTTTATTTTAAGAAAATTCACAGGCTGTGGAATTGGCCGGCATATTGCGTTTCAGTGTTTTGATACCTTCCATGGTAAATGGGAAGTTTTTGTGATGCCAGGTAACGAAGGTGCCTATCGATTTTGGCGAAAAATTATACGATTCTATACGCGCCAACAATGCAAAGAATATACGCGAGTAGTGAACAATTTTAAACGGAATATTTTTGAGTTTAAAAGTATCTCTTAACGATGCGGTTTAGACCGTAGATGATCGGGCTGGGCCATTTTTTTCACTCCTTGGCTGCGTCAGCATGATAATTTATTCAGATACCGATCAATTAGATTTGAAATCACGGCTTTATCAAAATTTGGGCAGTATCTTGGGTAGGTTCTATCCAAGCCATAAGACCACTTGTCCAATGTTGCATGATGATAAATCCTCATGTCTTCAACGATAAATTTCTCTGTATAAAGCGCGTCGTCATGTACGCCAATCCCGCCATCATAGAGCTCACCAGAAGGTAAACGAATCACAATATGGTCGCACTCCTCTTTATTTTTAGTTAAGACAAAACAAATATGTACCTTTTCAGAAAATCGGATGTTCCATGCATGAAAAAACAGGTGGGCAAATACACCGCATGGGCCATAGTTGATTCGAGGCGTGTCTTCATGAAATCCAAGCAGGCGGATCACTTTATTTTTTAACTGATTCAGGATGTCAAAACATGTTTGTTGCTGTGGGTTCTGTGCAATGAGTTTATGCATGAGAAAATTGGTAAAGTGTACCCCGTTGATGGTTTTTTGTTGGCGCTTTACGGTATAAAATCCGGCAAATTCCAGAAAAGGTTTAGCGGTGATACTCACATCGGAGAATATTGTTCTTAACCCTAATTTTTTGGCTTGTTTCTCGATGGCTTGAAACAGCGCCTTACCAATCAATTGGCCTTGGTGGTTCTTGTGTACATAGCCCCTGTCTAAATAGCCGTTTGGAGTTAAATCAGCAAAACCAACGATCTGATGTTGCGTATCAACAGCAACAAAGGTGTGATTTTGTTCTAACGATGTACTCCATCGTTGTAAATCGGTGTTTTTTGGTGCCCATGTGGCCACTTGTTCTGGCGTATAATCTTTGGCATTAATGTGGTGCACGGTATCATGAAACAGTTGATAAATGGCTTGTTCATCACCGGTTTTAAATCTTCGAATATGGGTCATAGGTGAATTTCCGGTTATATTTGATCAACGGTATTAAAATCCATTAGCGTTGGGTATACATTGTGACATTGCGGAAACATCCTTGAATATGATCATCAACCATACCTACGGCTTGCATATAGGCGTAGATAATGGTTGAACCAACAAAGCTCATGCCTTTTTTCTTCAGATCTTTTGATAATTCATCCGACTCTTTTGTTTGCGTTGGTACCCCTTGTAGTGATGCAGGGTGGTTTATTTTAGGTTGACCTTGAACAAACTGCCATACATAGGTATCAAACGATCCAAACTCCTGCTGAATGCTTATAAACACACGTGCATTTTGACGAACAGAAAAGACTTTTAAACGATTACGGATGATACCTGTGTTGGTTAATAATGATTCTAAATAATCATCACTCAAATTGGCGCAGGCGGCAGGATTAAATTGTTTAAATGCTTCACGATAACCTTCACGTCGCTTTAAAATAGTTTCCCAACTGAGACCTGCTTGTGCGCCTTCTAAGGTCAACATTTCAAAATGTTTGTGATCATCATGTACGGGAATTCCCCATTCAGTATCGTGATAATGTTCGTAGTGTGGTTTGTTATGTCCGACCCAAGGGCAACGGTTCATGGTTTGTTTACCTCAGAATAAATCTTAATCTTTGTTGTTGGGATGAGGCTATTATATCATCTTATTGAAGGAGTCAGTTACTACCCTCAGTGGCTCGATTTTGGCATCGGATTATGTTGATAGATGGATCCCCGCCTTCGCGGGGAAGACAGCTTAAGGGATCGTATTAACAAGACGAGGCACTAGTTATTTATAGGGTAGGGAGTTACTAATAGGCTGTATATGGATTGTGTTCCACTAATGAAATTGCCAACTTTTAGATTCTCATCAAAGGTATGTTGGTTGTTGTCTGCATTGACCGTTAGCATCATAACAAAAGGGATGTGTAGTGCATCGATCAAGACGTCAGTGGGTACCGTGCCGCCCATCATCCGTATGCGTACAGGTTTCGTGTTAGGGCTGGTGGCTGATTGTGCTGCCTTCATTGCCCAATGACCGATAGAAGAATCCATAGGCATACGCTCTGCTTTCTTGACCGAACCTAGATGTAGGCTAGCAATTTTGTTATATTTTTCGCGATCTTGATCGCTCGGTGTCCCATCTATTAAATGGTAGCCTTGTTTTTCGATGTGTGTTTTTAATAACTGAAATAAGTGATGTCCATCTGCTTCTGGGGTTGTGCGCAAATCTAATTCAGCAGTGGCTTCACTTGGAATAATATTGGCTGTTTTAGGACCAATCGCTGCTGAAACCATCCCGCGAATATTAAGAGAAGGGTACTGAATGGCTTCTTGAAAGGAATGCCAAGCAGCCTCGCTTTTGGCGATTCCAACGCGTTGTCGCAGCATGGCTTCGTTATCAGGTGTTTCAGCAAGGATTGCACGGTCATTAGGGGTTAAATTGATCCCATCATCGTACCCTTTAATTAAAACATGCCCGCGGTCATCCTTCATGCTAGCTAAAAGAGATGCCAAGCGCATGGCGGGGTTCGGTACATAGTTAGCATAGTGACCGCTATGAAGAGGGGATCTTGGACCATATACGGTGAGTGAAACTTGAGCGATACCTCGATTTCCGAAGGCCAATGTGGGTCGCCCTGAATCATGTACGGGACCATCTAGAATGACCAGTGCATCTGCGTTGAATAGTGCCGGATGTGAATGGATAACGCTAGCAAGACTAGGTGAGCCAATTTCTTCTTCAGCGTCAAGAATGACTTTTACATTATAGGCTGGTGTTTTCCCTTCTGATTTTAGCAAATCAAAGGCAGTGAGAAACATCATGATGGGTGCTTTATCATCTGATGCGCCTCGTGCAAACACACGTAGCTCTGGATCTAACGGTTGAGTGAAAAGCTGTTGTTGAGGGACTTCCACCCATTTTCCATGACTGTTTCGTTGTTTGACCACGGGTTCAAAAGGATCTGCTTGTGACCAGTCTTTGGGGATGATCGGTTGACCATCAAAATGGATGTAAAACAGGATGGTTTTTTTGTTTGAACTCTGCGGGAACCATTGCGCAAAAACTTCAGGCCTCTTTGCATTATTATTTAATAGTTGGGTTTTAAATCCACGTTTCTTGAAGGCCTGCTCAAGAAAGATCGCATTGCGCTGGATATCTGATGGGTGATTAGCAACATTAGGGATGGCTAAGAGACTTAAATATTCAGGGAAATTTTGCTTTGCTGCCTGAGTGACTTTGTTATTCCAAGTATCCGCAGAGGCAAGAGGAGTAAGGATAATCATTAGAAACATGCAAAATGAGGTGTTTAAAGTTTTTTTGGCAATCCAGTTCGGCATGGATTTCCTTTTATTGTTGATACTTGGAATTTTAATAAACGCGATCATATGTTGAAATGCCAAATAATTAAAGCCATGTTTTACATTAAGTTCGCAGAGCAAAATACGGAGTGCGATTGAAGGAGATTAAAAGAACTCTCCAATCAGCGCGTATTTTTCCCCGTTTAAACCCGATTTAAAATTAGCAATGCCTTTATATTTGATATTCGAGAGGATGCCACCCAAATCAAAAAAAACTTCGCCACGATTTTTTGCGTCCTTTATGGCATGCCATAAAAGAAAATTATGAGCATTTAGTTGCCGGCCTACTTCACCGTTCCAACCAAGCAAATAGCTACATCCAATGCCGTGAGTGACAATAATGACACCCGATATGGGTTTGTTTTCATAGGTGGCAAATGAAATGTAGATGGTGTTATTTTTAATCATTTGACATTATTAGTAACTCCTTGTGAAAAAGTTTGTTTTATTAGCACTCACAACGAACAAACGTCATCCTGAACGCAGTGAAGGACCTCCTGAATTTGGCTAGATCTTTGTCAAATTGAGATCCTTCGCTACGCTCAGGATGACGTACCTGGGTAGTTACCATTATTATAATATAGTAGACTAAATGGCATCTATACGTATAACTACTCGCTTTTTAATGGGGGCCTGAATCTCGTGGGCATGGTAATTTTTTCTAGATTTTAGCAAGATTACTTTTTTCCTTTTTTCCTTTTTTCCTTTTTTCCTTTTGATACTTGACCCTCACGTAACGTGATGCATTATACTTTTATCTAAAGGAGTAGGTGCATGAAATTTTACCAAATTAAAGAGATCAGTCGCATGACATCGCTGACGATTCGATCTTTGCAATACTATGATGATATTGGATTATTGAAGCCGGCGAAACGCTCGGAGGCTGGTTATCGTCTTTACTCCGAAGCTGATTTACTGCAATTGCAGCAAATTATTACTTTGAAGTTTTTAGGGTTTGGCTTGACTGCAATTAAGGCAATTTTGGGTGATCCTGGTTTTGATGTGATGAGATCGGTTGGGATCCAATCACGTGAATTAGCAGACAAAGCCTTGACCCTTAATGAAGCTTCATCGTTATTAACGTACATTGCGAGCCAGATGGAATCAGGGCAGCCGGTGAATTGGCATAGTACTGCAAAAATTATTGAAATATTGGAGAAAAAAACCATGAGTCGTGATTTGTTAGCAAAATATCAAAAGGGGGCCGAGAAATCTGAATTAGGCAAAACCACAGCATATGATCAGTCCTACAACCCGAATCGCTTGTATATGATTCCAAGAGCAGGAAAACGTGAAGAAATTGGGATTGATCCACAGGCATTGCCGTTTAAGGGATTTGATTGTTGGAATCATTATGAGGTCTCTTGGTTGAATGCGAAGGGTAAACCTGTGGTTGCCATTGCTGAAGTGGTGTATGACTGCAGTTCACCTTATTTAGTCGAGTCTAAGTCGCTTAAACTCTATTTTAATTCCTTCAATAATACGCAGTTTGAGGGTGTGGATGAGGTTGTGCAGCTGGTTAAAAAAGATTTGCAAGAAAGAATCGGTGCGGAAGTGTTTGTGCGTATTTCACTGTTATCTGAGGCCAAACAGCTAGCGATACAGTCCGCCTTTTCAGGGGAGTGTCTAGATGCCTTAGATGTCACTTGCACTGTTTATTTGGTTGAGCCGAAATATCTGTCAGTCGAAGATTCCATCGTGGAGGAGGTTTTATACTCCGATCTATTAAAATCTAATTGTTTAGTGACGAACCAACCCGATTGGGGCAGTGTTCAAATTGCTTATAAGGGCAAGAAGATCAACCGCGAGGGGTTATTAAAATACCTGGTGTCTTACCGCAATCACAATGAATTTCACGAACAATGCATTGAGCGCATTTTTGTTGATATCCTGCGGATTTGTAAGCCGTCATCATTGACGGTCTATGGGCGCTATACGCGTCGTGGTGGTTTAGATATTAATCCTTATCGCTCAACAGAGAGTTCTGTATTTGATGAGAAAAATATTCGATTGATCAGGCAATAGAGATTGATTTCCAATCTTTTTTGGAGAGTAGTGTGATTGATGTGTATAATTTGCTATAATAGCTCCATGATAAGTCACGTTAAGGGTCAGGAGAGATAAACATGCCATCCATGCGTTCTGAAAAGAAAGGTCCTGCTTGTGAAATGTGTCGTGCAATGGGGTTAGCTATTTGCAAAGGTCACGGCGGTGGTGGTGGCGGTGGCGGCGGAGATTCTGAGGTTTCTTCGAACAAAAAAGAGGAAACCTTAACAAAGAGATCAGCAACACCTAAATTTTCTCCAAATGCTCTTGAAACACAACTGATGCAAAATCCTGCTTGGAAAAAACCTGATGAGCTAGAGCAAACCTTCTTATTTAAAGATCAAGATGCCTTATTCATTATGACGATTGATATGGAAAACAACCAACTCATCTTCTCGGGTAATAAAAATTTGACTGAAAATGAGCAGGCAGCTCTGAATGAGCTTCTTGATGCGATTGTTCATGAATTGGAAGCGTTCAAAACCGAATTAACTCAGCATGGCGAGTCCGGTGAGCAGTTCAAAGTGACCCGCGATAGAAATACGTTAACCATCACTTGTCCTAGCGCTAAACATTATGATGCCTTTGTTCAGCGATTAATGGATAAAAATATGCTTCCTATTCACCCGAAGACAGAACTACAAAAAACGCATGATAAACCTAAGGTAGAGGAACCATCCAGCCAATATACCACTCCCACGCCATTTGACATCAATGGACCCAAACCGAAAAAATAAAATTGAATAATCTAGGGAGAATATAAACATGACTAAGCCAAAACGTATTTTTATTGTCGGCCATATGGGTGCAGGTAAGTTTATATTTACCGAAGCGTTGGCAAAAAAATTAGGGTGGCAACTCGTCGATGCAAATCCAAGTATTGAGCGTTACATTGGCCGACAAACACTAGATATTTTGGGCGAGCAAGGTGAAGCAGCGTTTAATCGCTGTCAAGCAGACATTATTTCTCATTGTATTGGAAAAGAAAATGTTGTCGTTTTATTGGAGGAATGTGTTGTTTCAAGCGAACAATGTCGAAAGTTGTTATCCTCTGAATTTGTTGTTTATTTGAAAGTCTCTATTTCAACTCAATTGGGTCGTATGAAACATGGACGGGTTCCATCGCTGCCAGTGAATGATATGAAGAGTTTTTTGGAAAAACAACATCGCGAACGAGATGCTTTTTATGAAGAAGTTGCTACCTTGATTGTTGAATCTGTTGGCTCTTCAGATCAAGCTTCGGAAATCAATAAAATAATTGATGAAGATGTGAATAAAGTCATGGAAGCACTTGAAGGTAAGGCAAATTAACTTCCCTTAATTGGGGCTTCTCCTTGGATTAGGCCTCTGCCCGCGTTTATCTTTTGTTTTATTGCTTTTAAGATAATAGCCGCGTAATAATGCTTTCACTATGCTAGAAAAACAGTCTTTTTCAGATCAGCGTATTATTGATTGCCTTCATGCTCATTACGGTATAGACGTTGTTACGCTCACATTCCTCCCTTTGGGCGCAGATATGAATGCATCTGTTTATAAAGTAGATGCACAAGATAAGTCCTCTTATTTCGTAAAGCTAAAACGAGGCCATCATCACGACATCGGTATTATCATTGTGGAACTCTTACATCGTGTTGGAATTCAACAGGTTATTCCCCCCGTTAAAACAATACACGGACACCCAGCTCAGCGTATGGATGATTTTACGCTTATTATCTATCCATTTATTGAAGGACAGAACGGTTTTAATCGTACACTAGCAGATGAGCAATGGTTAACGCTCGGCAGGGCGATGAGACAAATCCATGAAATTGATGTGCCTTCGTCAACTAAGCAGAGAATCAGGCAAGAAGCCTATTCATCAAAATGGCGAGACATTGTTCGTTCTCTTTATTCTCACCTTGAAGCTAAACCGACCAGTGACAAGATTGCGCTGAAACTGTTGGCTTTTATGAAGAAAAACATCCTGATAATCAAGCACCTTGTAGACCGAGCGGAACAGTTAGCCCAAGTTCTTAAAAATGAATCGCCCCCATTTGTGCTGTGTCATTCGGATATTCATGGCGGCAATGTATTGATTGATGATCATAATACTATCTACATCGTGGATTGGGATGATCCTATCATGGCACCCAAGGAGCGTGATCTCATGTTTATGGGGGGAGGTGTTGCGAATGTTTGGAATAAATCGCACGAAGAAGCGCTTTTCTATAAAGGCTATGGAAAGACTGAAGTTAATATGACAATTTTGACTTATTAACGTCATCCTGAGCGTAGCGAAGGATCTCAATTTGACAAAGATCTAGCCAAATTCAGGAGGTCCTTCACTGCGTTCAGGATGACGTTTGTTCGTTGTGAGTGCTAATAAAACAAACTTATCCACAACCTGGGGAGTTACAATTGTTGAAGATATAGCAGAATATGGACAACATTTACTTTTGACAACGGAAGGAGCCGAAAACAGGTCGGAAATGTATAAACATTTTATAGCCATGTTTGAACCAAACGGAGTGATAGATATAGCCTTCAAAACGGATGAAGGCTTTTTAAATTAAGGATAAACAAGGTGATTGAAAATGTGGTATAGGCGTGAGGCAGACGAGATAGTCATCAATGTGTATGCCCAACCGGGCGCTAAGCATACGGAGGTGGCCGGACTGCATGGTGACGCGCTTAAGATTCGGTTAAATACACCGCCTGTTGATGGTCGTGCAAACGACGCTCTCATCGCTTACTTAGCCGCACAGTTTAAAGTTCCTGTGAGGCAAGTGTCATTAAGAAGGGGTGAGAAATCACGGCACAAAGTTATTGTCATCAAGGGTAGTCAGGTGAATCCAGATGATTTGTATCGTTTGTAATAATAGCGCTTTATTGGCATTCATCGGGTGTAAGTGCTGCGGTTTCAAGACGCACTGTAATTGCAGATAATGGATTCATGATGATTGAGTCATGCGATGTTGTTGTTCATGGTGAATTAACCACTGCTTTCGAGCAATACCGCCACCATACCCACCCAGCTCGCCATTGCTATTAATAATCCGATGACATGGAATAATAATAGCCAGTTGATTCGCGCCATTGGCATTGGCAACTGCTCTGCAGGCTGTAGGTTGCTCAATGATGGCAGCCTCTTCAAGATAGCTCCGTGTTTCACCATAAGGAATGTGGCGTAAAGCTTCCCAAACTTTTTTCTGAAAAGGACTGCCCAGTAGACATAAAGGGGTATGAAATTTTTTAAGCGTCCCTTCAAAATAGGCGCCCAGTTCTTTTTCAATGGAGACAAGAGGCGGTGTTTTACCTGGGATGATGGCCGCTTTAGTGCGAAGACTTAAGCGCTCGACTTTTCGCTCTAACCCGCGGCGATCGATAAACTCCAAAAGAAAAAGAGCGTCATCATTTGCAATGGCAACCATGGTACCGAGCGGTGTGTCCAACCAAGCGGATTTTAACACTTGAAATGGCTTGTTTGTTGAAGAGGGCGGTGCTTCCATCATTGTTTGTAGGCAACGACAGTTGGAAATAGCTTGGCATCATCATAGATTAACTCGATGCTTTCAAAGCCGACAGATTGTAGTTGCTGCTTGGTCGTTTCGGATGAACGAAAACATTGCCATTTGGCCTCAAGAATATCTGAAAAAATAATTTTTTGTTTTAATAAATCTGCTTCATTGATGATAGTCATGTCCCATTCACACGACGTTGTTAACGCAGGGGGTGGTGTCAAAAAGCTCGTGACTAGTTTCCCGCCCTGTTTTAAGGCTGAATAAAACGTCTGGTATAGCTGCGTAACGCGTTGATCATTAGGTTCATAGACATTTAATCCGTTGCTTGAAATCAAATCGAACTCATGATTATTGTGCATGTCCCAGGCATCATTTTGCTTGAACTCACACCATGGGCGTAGTTTCAGTTTTTCTGCAAGTGATTCGGCATGTTGAAACGAATCGACATCGTAATCGACACCCATCAGCTTAATCGCGTCAATATTTTCAAAGTTCAGATATAAGAGCTCGCCCATCATTCCAGACGGAATACAAGCCAGTGTTGCTTCATTTTTTACCGATTTTTGGTTTTCTTGCAAGAAAATTTCAAATCGTTGTTGTGTTGCTAATAAAATAGGGGCCTGGTCTAATAAAAATTGCTCTAATTCGGTGAATTTATGCCCCTGAAGATCGCGCTGCGTCTTTCGACCAAACCATGGGTGCGTTAGCATGTAGTGCGTCCAATACCCATTGATGCCTTGGTTCAGCAATAAAAACCGCCCAAACTCAAACTGACCCAGCTGCTCAAGTAATTCCAGTTGTGTATTAACGGTAACATCAGGCTTGTCACCTTGTTGTTTAATTCTTGAAGAGATTCTTTCAATGACAACCTCAACGCTTTCAGTTGAAATGGCGTGTGATAGTAAGTGTTGTTGCTCAATCGAGATTTTGGGCATATTGAGTGCAGTGATTTAAATAAAAGAATTTGATGGTATCATTTTTTTCTTTTTATTCAAAAAAAAATGACTGGATGATGAGCGATTTAGAAAAACCAAGCTCTTTTCATATGATGTTGATTGGCCCTTGTTTTACAAGGAAGAATCAAATAAAGTCGCCGCCGCACTGACAATCGAGCTTGTCTCAATTCATCATATTGGAAGTACATCAGTTTCTGGCACGCTCTAGCCACTCAATAGGTAGATGGACAAGGTCGTACCCCTAAGTCTAATCATTCAATTTCTGTAACTTTTTAATCTCATCTAAAGGGAGTTTTGTTATTTTAGCTACAAATACAGGATCAGTGCCATTTGCCAAAAGTTCTTTTGCAACTTGGCGTAACGCCTCATTTCGGCCTTCTTCTTTCAATATTTCAGCTAAACTCACGATCTCTTCTCCTGCTTGTGGTGCCAATTTACTCTGTATCAATGCAATTAACTCTTGAGTCGAACGATGCTCTTCATCAATTGCCAGAATATATGACAACAATTGTAACACAAATTGACTCTTTTCTTCCAGAATCAATCGATTGATGTTGTGTGCGATTGTCTCTATTCCATGAATCAGATGCTGACGAAACTTGTGGCGCATTAAAAACTCCATGGTACCAGACCATAGACGCGACGTTAATTCGTTTTCAGATATGACGTTCACATCCACCAAACAAAACGGCTCGTTTAAAATTCGATGCATTAAATTCGCTTGATCACCGCAAAGCTCCCAAATAGCTTTTGGTGCATTATATGCGCTTTGACCAGCATAAAATACCATTGGGAAAATTGCTGGAAATGGGAGACCATTTTTTTGTTTTGAAAGTGATTGGTGGTAATCCCAAATTTTTACCATATATTTAAGGAGTCGAAACGGCATAAGTGGATCAGGCTTGCTTTGATGTTCTGCAAGAACATAAATATAGCCTTCTTTGTCTTCAATACGCAATTTGAGCAATACGTCCGATTGAGTCAGTTTCAGCTCTTCATCGATGAATGTATTTTGACATGTAACAATGGACTTAAAATCAAGTTTTTCTTTAATATCGATGGGTAAATGCGCTTCTAAAAAATCGCGTGCTACTTCTGGATATTGCATCGATGCACGAAACAGTTTGTCGTGTGGACTGCTAATCTCTTTTTTCTTCACTGTTTTCGCGTCCTTATTATAAGTAAATAAAAGCGCCCTTAGATAATATGCTACTACATCCTTGAGGTAAGACATTGTATACTATTCTGCAACCAACGAAAAACACATATGTCTATGCACGGCTTTGAGTAACCCCACGTCAAAAGGAAAGGTAAATCATCATGCAAGCATCTTCCATTCCCCATGAGGTACTCATCCGCTCATTGATTCATGAAGATATCCCCTTAATCATCAACCAATTTTCCGCACACAACTGGCCAAAACCCGCATCGACCTTTGAAAAATACCATACGGAACAGCAAGCCAATGAGCGTGATATTTGGCTTGCTTTCTATGAGGCTCAATTTGCGGGTTACGTCACGCTCACATGGCAATCACTTTACCCACCATTTAAAGATCATCATGTGCCTGAAATCATGGATCTCAATGTGCTACCGCCTTATCGAAACAAAGGGATTGGATCACTATTAATTGATACCGCAGAACATCAAGCGTTTATGCGAAGCAAGACCGTCGGTATTGGAGTTGGCTTATACGCGGGATATGGCAGCGCTCAAAAACTCTATATTGCAAAAGGATATCAGCCTGATGGGCTAGGGGTGACTTATAACTATCAATCTGTCACCCCAGGCAAGTCCGTTTGTTTAGACGATGACTTGGTGTTATGGTTTACAAAAAATAAGAAAATGGCATGACACAGGATCGCAGCCATGACCCTTCCCCTCCAGAGAACTCGTATGAACCAACTTTTGCAACGTAAAGCTAGGCTTGATGACCTTCCGACAATTGTTGCTTTACTCGCAGCTGATGACTTAGGTCAACATCGGGAAATTAAAACACAGAAACTCGACCCTCGTTATATCGATGCATTTTATCGCATCGATACCGATCCCAATCAATATCTGATGGTTGTCACTAATCCAACGGATATTGTCGGCACTTGCCATCTGACACTCATGCCATCTCACAGGAACTACTCGTCTGCAAATTGAAGCTGTACGTATCGCCGAAAATTATCGTGGGCAGAAAATAGGGGAATGGATGATGAATGCAGCCATAGCATTTGCAAAATTAAATAATGCAACAATTATTCAACTCACAACGAACAAACTGCGCCCAATAGCCAAACAATTCTATGAACGATTAGGATTTAAAGCCACTCATGAAGGCATGAAGTATTATACTCAGGATGACGTGCCTGGGGGAGTTACGAGTGATTTATGATTCCACGCGTTAAATATGAAAGAGGCGATGACAAAAAAATATATTTATTTTATTTAGGTATCGTTTTAAGAGGGGGCGGTACAACGTTCCCCGTTACCAGTCCCTCTTTGGTCGTCACGGATGGTGCTGGTTCACCAAAATACCGATATCGTGTTGCTCCAGCGCATGCCGTTTCTAGAGGTGCTGCTGGGCCTTTACTATCAAGTACCAAGAGTTTGTTAGCAAGCCCCTCAATCGCTTCCCCAACTATCTTTTGTCTATCCTCAGGAAATGCATTACGCTCATCACGTAGAATCATTAAATAAGCTTCAACTTCGCTTCGAGACGACGCTTGTCCACCATTTTTAATAAAATCCCAATAGAGCGTTCCCATGAAATCGCTGGTTTCAGTAGCATCGACTTTCTCATCCGATTGATATTGATGATACAATTTCAAAGCTCGCGAAAAGTCCCCGTGTTTTGCACAACTAAACGCTCGTTGGTTCATCTCCATTTGACGATGGATTGTCGCCAAAGCATCAATGGTTTTCTCATCGATAACGATATCGTCAATAATTTTATCGATACCGACTTTTTCCGCACAAGCATTCAATGCACGAATACAAGCAGGCATAAAATAAACCGATGTGAAATATTCAAATGACTCTTTCACGACCGTGGGATCGTGAAGAATCTCCTCAAGCACTTTCTTTGTTAAAGCCCGAGTGTCATGCTTAATGACGCTGCCCAGCTTGAACTGCCAACCTGCTGTAGTGTTATAAAAAAGAACATTGTCAAACCCGATGGTGTCGAGCAAAATTCCCTCTTGTTTATAGAACAATTTATATTGGTTCAGAAATTCTCGCATTGCAACTACCAGGCTTGGCTCGCTATCAAGTCGTCTAAAAATTTGTTCGAAATTTTTATTTAATAAGGGATAATTTTTTATAACATAAGGGCTCGGCTTTTCATGGCTCCCTAAGAGCGAACGGGTGGCCACACCATATAAATAGCGTTTTGAATCGATGAGAGACTCACTCAACTCCTCAGATTCAACATTAAAGCCAAATTTTTCTTCGCTTTGAAAACATGGATCAAATGGGACCACAGAAACAATCGTTTCTTGAGGGTGGGCGGTATCACTGGCTTTAATTGATTGAATGGAGCGGGTCTCAATGATACAACGCAACTCACCAAATGTGTCATACAGTGCAGCATATTGTTTGGTCAATTGCTCTAAATGTTGAGATAACTCAGCCCTCTCCTTGCCGACTGTTCTATGCATCACTTTTAACAACAGCCCAGGGCATTTGTCTGAGCGATAAATGGCGTGCGTCCCGCCACCATTAAAGCTCGTCAACGTGGAAAGATTGATAACCCCATCAGGCCCAGTAATTTCGGCCAGGAAAGACTCAACTGAGATGGTTGCAGGTGTAGACATTTAATGCTCCCATATAACACTCATAACCACTTGTTATTGAAAAACAAAACCCCATATGTTTAATTATGGATCATAAATAAAGGATGTGACCCCGCTTTTTAGGAAAACTGGTCGTCACAACCTCAAGCGCCTTGCTCAATACCCGCGATTCAGCCATGGGCACGTCGCTGCGGCATGATTTGCTTGTTATGCGCACTCTCTACGAGGAGATAGGCGTTCATCTTTCTTCAGCATGGAGGTGTTGCCTTCACTTTCTTTAGAAAAAAACAAGACCCGTTGATGAAATGGCTTGATACCAGATCGATGTCCAATGCTCACAATTGTTGTATCTGGAAGTTCCGTTTGAATGGCTCGATACATGCGTGTTTCATTTTCTTCTGTTAATGCAGCGGTTGCTTCATCAAGAAAAAGCCACTTGGGTCGAGTTAATAGTGCACGTGCAAATCCAATTTTTTCTTGTTCACCTCCTGATAAGGCTCTACCCCAGTCGATGTTTGGCGCATCTAATTTTTTACTGTAAACATCTAAGCCAACCCTGTTTATAGCCGCCAAGTAATCTTTCGTATTAAATTTATCCTTGGGATGTGGGTAAGCTAAAATCGCTCTTAACGTGTTAACAGGCATGGTTGGGCGCTGTGAAAAAAAGAGTGTACTTTGCGGCATTGACACATTACCTTTGCCATATTTCCAGGTTCCTGAGAATATTTTAAATAAGGTGCTTTTTCCACTTCCATTATCCCCTTCAATCAACGTATGCTCTCCGGGTTTCAGTGTCAAATTGAGATCATTAAACAATAACCCAGGTTGCCCTGGATAACTCACATCAACATGAGATAGCTTCACCTCATCAATCTCTGGTGCGCTCTGAAAATTAATGCCTCTCAGTGGTTGGGTAATTTTGCCCTCTGTTAAACACATTTCAAGTTCTAGAAGTCGCTCAGCGCTTGCTTTAAACGTGGCTATCTCTTCAAATGAGTTCACAAACCAACTTACCGAACGGTGAACCTGCATAAAAGAAAATCCAATTTGCATGAAAACACCTAACTCAACTGCACCAGAAAAATAAAGTGGGGAAGTTGCTAAATAAGGAAATATTTCAGACAGGTTGGTGTAAAATGACTCGAACCCGGACAGTCTAGAATTGACCTTAACTTTTTGTTGGCTGACTTTTGCAATCTGATCCATTTGTGTTTTTAGCATTGGTTGAAAGTAATGTTCCCCTTTTTCTTGTCCAATATATTCAGACTGAGCACTCACAAGCTCCAATGTTTGACGAAATGCCGCTTCTTTTGCCTCTTCTTGACGATTAAGTTTAGGTAATCGCTTGCCAAGCTTATAGGTAATCAAACTGGCAATACCAGAAAAAAGGAGTGCAGCCCATACCAGAAAACCAGGAATGGTAATGAGCGAGCCAAAAAGAACAAATGACAGAGCGCCACCAATGACCCAAAGCGTCCCAACCGATGCGCCAAGCGTTAAAACCGAATCAAGTAACCCTAAGCTTAAAGATAACGAAGTTTTGGTATAGGTTGCGATGTCTTCCTGAATCCTTTGTTGAGGAAAAGGTAACTGATCAGGATATCGTAAAAGATCAATATACCTGTTTTTTGATGATTCCGTACATTGCCCTGGATCTTCAAGCGGTAAAAATTTATCAATAAATCGTTTCGTCAACCAAGTTCGCCATCGTAGATCCAACGTATCAACGATTAATCGCTTAAAATATTGGCAAACAACAATGCCTGTCACGATGCCTGCAAAAATCAAGAGTTGGGTCAAAAACAAGCCGGCATCAAAAGCCACTAAAGCAGCCCAAAAGGCAACTGACCACCACGCAATCAAGGCAACTAAAGCTGCAAATGCAATGGTGGTTAGAATAGCACCAATTAATAATAAGATGGCAACACGACGATCTTCTGATTTTATGAAGTATGCCTTTGCGAATCGAAGAGATTTTCTTGCGCTCATAGCTAATTTGCGCTCATGAAAACGAAAAATTATACAAATACCTCATTTGATTGTCAAGTGAAACCGAGGTTTAGGTTACCAAGGCTGCCAGACGAGGAATAAAATCTAATGATTCGAATATCACATGTGTCGATACAGCAGGATGACGTTGCTGGGTAGGGTTAATAGACATCTGCAGTCTCATTAATGTACGCTATAAAAGATTATAATGGACATAATACCCACTATGAGCACCATCCAAACCACTTCAAACATGACCTTACAGCCTCTACAAAAAGAGCACCTACCTTTACTCTTAACCTGGCTTGAAACACCGCATGTCAAAGCTTGGTGGGATCCTGATATTAATTGGTCAATGGCGCTCGTGGAAGAAAAATATGGCGGCATACGCCTCCAGGGATACTACTTAGAGCAAGGTGTACTCTGCGCTGTTCCAACATTTATCATTGTCATGGACAAAACACCCATCGGATTGATTCAGATGTACAATCCTCATGATTTTCAGCTTGCGGGACTACCAGAATATATCGTCGGCGTTGATCTCTTCATCGGCGAGCCGGCTTTTCTTCACCAAGGACTTGGGGGAAAAGCCATCACCCTAGTCCTGGAACAATACGCGACCGACCGATATACTCATGCTTTTGTTGATCCAAAACTGGATAACATTGCAGCCATTAAATGCTATGAAAAAGCCGGGTTTAAAGCTTATAAAACGCAAACCATTTCACATGAACTCTGGATGTTAAAAGTATTAAACGAGACCACCCCATCAACACCACAAAAATGGGCCATCGGCGCATTGAAAAAACAAGGGTTTCAACTCAAATCTGATTTTAGCATCGTTCGTCACCAACCTTGGTCAGAAGTTGATAGCATTGAAACAGGGGAAGGATCCATCTTTTTAAAAACCATGGTCAAACCCTTTTCTCGTGAAGCAATGCTGATTGAATATTTATCTCAACAGGTTTCAGAGAAACACCTACCAGCATGCATCGCACTATACCAACCCCTTCATTGTTTTTTAATGAAGAATGCAGGTCACCCCTTGAGAGCTCAATTACAAAATAAATTTGATATTCAGCTCATCAAACCCATACTCACTCACTATGCTGAACTACAAATTAAGAGCATTCAACATATCAATGCAATGTTAGCACTCGCCATTCCTGATTGGCGCCTGTGTGCACTCCCCCATCACTATGAAGCCATGCTGCAAGAAAAAACAATATTAGAACAAGACGGTCTTACCTCTGATGAAATTGAACAGCTCATCAGTTTCAAACCTTATTTGGAAGATCTCTGTCAGCAATTAAGCGATCTGCAAATCCCAGCAACACTTGAGCACGGAGATTTTCACGATAATAATGTACTCATTCAAAACCACCACTTCACCATTAATGACTGGGCAGATGCCTCTATTACTCATCCCTTTTTCTCTCTCATCTCATGGCTTAACAGTGCTCATCGACACCACGGACTTCAAGCCCATGATCAACAACACACCGCTCTCATTCATGCTTACTTACAACCGTGGCATACCCTGATTTCTCCAGAAGTTTGTGTGCATGCTTTGCAAACTGCCTGGAAAATTCATCCTATTATTTTTGCACTCAATTTCATGCGCATTCATCGATGCCCGGGCATTTCACAATATCCGCAGTATATTGGATATATCGCAGATAGCTTGCGCATATTTATTCAATCGGCAAGAGATAACTTATGACAGGTCAAACTCAGGACGAGGACTTGGTAGAAAGATTTTCTAATAAATGATCGCTACATGATGGACTCGATTTGTGTTTTTTTGAGCAGTAGTATACCTTGACTACTTAAGCGGCAAAATAACTGGGTGACCACAAGGCGCCAGCCCAGAGTTTTTGGAGGATAGATGGATAGTTTTTTCTTCTAATCATGCGACTAGAGACGCCCTTAAGGCTATTGACTAAAGAAGAAATACTGACTTTGGGTGGGTACTTAACAAGAAGATGAACATGGTCATGTTCACCATTGAATTCTATAAGTTGAGCTTCAAAATCATGACAAATCCCCGTAAATAGGGCGTGAAGGTCGGTTAAGATGTCTTTTGAGAAGACATCCCGCCGATATTTTGTTACAAAGACCAAATGCACATGAAGATTAAATGTACAATGCCTGCCTGTTCTTAAGTCTTGTTTTTCGTTCATTGGCCAAATATAATATGTTGATGGAGCGAAAGCAAGGCTACAAATTTCGGTTAAGTCCGAAATCACATCATTTACCTCATCTCACACAATCATTAGGTGCAAATCGTGTTGTGTGGAATAAGTTGTTGGCAATGAACTTGTATCGATTAGAAAACAAACTGCCATTGATATGGTACAACGAGATGGCGTGGTTCATTCGGTTATGGAAAGAAACAGACGAGTTGAGTTTTTTAAAACAAGCACCATCCCAGTCATTACAGCAAACAGCAAAAGCGTTAGACAGAGCATTTCGCGACGCATTCGATAAAACACAAGTGAACAAACGCCTCCCCGTTAAAAAGCGTTTGGGTAAAAATGAGGCGGGGATAAGATACCCACAGGGCATTGAGTTAGATGAAAAGAATCAGGTGATTCGATTACCCAAATTAGGTTGGGTCAAATATCGCATGAGTCGTCAAGTGAAAGGCTTAATCAAGAATGTGACAGTGACACGCAAGGCGGGTTATTACTATCTGTCAATTCAGACACAACAAGAGGTGGGTGCGCCTTGTCACCCAGCAAAGAGCATAGTGGGGATTGATGTCGGGGTGAAGCGTTTTGCGACCCTATCAACAGGTGAGGTGATTGAGCCGATTCATAGCTATAGAGTGAATGAAGCTCAATTAGTCAAGGCGCAGCAGATACTGAAGCATAAAACGAAATTCAGTCAAAATTGGAAGAAGCAACAATTACAGGTTGCTAAGTTACATATGAAGATAGCACATGTTCGGTCTGATTTTTTGCATAAAGCGACCACAGCCATCAGCAAAAACCACGCGTTGGTTGTGTTAGAAGACTTGCGAATTGTGAACATGAGCAAAAGTGCGAGCGGGTCGATAGAGAAACCTGGACGGATGGTGAAGCAAAAATCGGGTTTAAATAAATCACTATTGGACCAGGGCTTTGGAGAATTCCGGCGTCAGTTGGAGTACAAACAAGTATGGCTAGGAGGGTGGGTAGTCACTGTTCCGCCGCATTACACAAGTCAAACTTGTCCTGCTTGCACACATGTGAGTAAAGAGAATAGAAGAACACAGGCGGAATTTGCCTGTGTCTCGTGTGACTATGTTAATCACGCCGATCTAGTTGGTGCGATTAACATTCTAAGGGCAGGGCATGCCCAGTTAGCCTGTGAAGTGAGTGTGGATGTGAGTCACGCCAGCAGCAGGAACCAGCTCAGTACCGTCTTA
>JAPLRL010000062.1 GCA_026399205.1 Gammaproteobacteria bacterium | reverse complement strand
GCAAATCAAAAACTTGTCGTCTAACAATGCCTTTAGCAGCTTGTTCTAAGAGAGAGCCTCCACAATCAGGGCATTGCTCTAGCTTATGCGTGAGGACATGATCAGCATGAGCAACCTGCTTGAGCGTTGTTCCTTTATGCCAATTTTGGCCGCCGCTTTTGTGTTTTCCTTGCTCTCTCAACGAGCTCGTACGAACAGGCTTCTTTAGTCCGTCACTTGATGGAGGTTTCGAGCTATTGCTGCTGTTTTGGCTCAGGCGTTTTTCCAGCTCCGCTATTCTTGCTGCTTGTAGAGCGACGATCTCTTCAAGCTCAGCAATTTTGCCTAATAGTTGGTTAATGATTTTTGCATAGTCTTTCATGTTGCTATTTGATCATAACCACATAATTTTTCAAGTGTTTTTTTCATTATTTTTATTTTATGCCTGTCATCCGACAGGAGATCCCTCGCTGCGCTCGGGATGACGTGGTGGGGAGTTACTGTTATTCAAGTGAGAACTAAAAAAAACTACCTCGGAACAAAAGAACAGCCATTGTATATTATTCCTGGGATGCTTGCGACCGTGGACATTTTAACCGGCAGAAAATCTGTTCTTAATTATTTACTGAAGCCCATACTTAAAGCCAAACATTCTGCCCTCAGAGAGCGCTGAAGATGCGTGCTTAGTCGATCGGAATGGGATGGTTTACCCGGGTGAGTAGATCCGCCGGATCACCCCGGCGGATGTGTACTTCACATCCTAACCATCCTGTACCCAACAGCACTGCCACAAAAGTCTAAACCAACTGAGATAAAAATGTTTTTGCAGGCACGATAATCGGTTTTGTATGGGCAAAGCAATCCTGATTCACAAAGGGCATATCGATGACTACTTGAAACGCATGCAACGCTCCTGTCTGTTTTTGAAAAACTTCTAAATGAGGACTAAGATGTCGAGCGTCTGATAGTTTGACCTCCACCAAAAACCATGCCTCTCCATTTTTAGTGACCACAAAATCAACCTCTTTTTTTTCAAGAGTTCGAATATAATATAAATCATACTCTCCAAATCCTCGATCGGTCCAGTTTTGTACAGATTTCAATAATTGGGAGCCGATAAAATTTTCAGCTCTTGCGCCAGGCTCTTTAATCAATGACCAATCCCATAAAAATAGTTTCGGCTCTTTAATGAGTGATCTTACAATATTTTTTGACCATGGTTTTATTCGGTAACAATAATAAAAAGTTTCTAGCACATCAATCCATCGGATAACGGTATCTACTGAAACACGAATCAATTTAGCCAATGTACTGTAAGTGATTTGTTGTGATGCACGCTCCTTTAAGCAGTCCATCAGTAATTGCAGTCGATTTAAATCGTGAATCATATTTACATCACGAATATCTTCTTGAATGAGCTGTTGTTTTCTTAAATTTTGCCAACGTACACTAAATTGTCGATCTCGCTTGAGAAATGGTTTTGGAAACCCTCCAAACTCAAACAATGCATCAAAATCATCAGTATTAATTTCTGACGGTGCACTAATTTCAGAAGGTGCTAAATTCGTACGTAAACATTCAGCAACAGAAAAAGGATGCATTCGGTAAGAAAAATAGCGCCCCATAAGGCTATCACCACCGTATTTATATACATCAAGACGCGCACTGCCAGTCACCAGTACCCTCACTTCTTGTCCGTAGGTATCAAAGAAACCTTTTATAAAATTTTTCCACTCGGGCCTTTTATGAATTTCATCAAAAGCAATAATTGGTTTTTCGTCTGACAAGACGTGAAGATTAACGGTTTCGATTATAGTCGATGGGCCAGCTAATATGCGCTGTCGGTGATCTTCATTATCCCAATTTAAATAGATAAATCGACTCGTGAGACGCTCTGTGTTTTTACTTACGGTCGTTTTCCCGACTTGACGTGGGCCAGATAGAAAAAGCATTTCTTGAAAAGCTAACAAATGATTTTGAACAATGGAATCATATAGACGCTTCATTATTTGGCTTCTTAATCAATAAGACTGATATGATCATTATAGTGTCCATCGTAAAATTATCAAGATCAATTTACGATGGACACTATAATGATCGTCTATCCTCAATCTAATACGAGCCCGCCCGAACCCGATCAAGCTGATCTAGTCGGCTGATGATAGTATCGCTATAATCAGCCGACTAATGCGGAAATTCAAAAGAAAAGTCGTCATGTCAACCTCCATTTATAGTCGCATAAGGAATCATCATGTATCAAATTAAACGACCCGCCCCTCCCGCCCATCATCAATCAGGCTCAACAACATCTCTAAGAGCGCGTGGCGACCTAATAACAAACTCAATCTTAACCTACAGTGAGCTCCCTTTACTTCCAAATCGAGAATCTCGACCTACAAACCAAGAATCAACAAAAAGTCCACAGCCCCCTACTTTCCAATTGTCAGAACAAAGTCGCAGTGTTGTTCGAAGAGTTACATCGTATTTGCTAGGGGCTATGGCGCCCTCAGTTCAAACAACACCCCGCGTATCCATGACACAAATAAGTTCCGCGTCTACAGAAACGACGCCAATAGAACAAACCATTCGATTTCCAAATAGAAGTCCGCGTCAATCACTCTCAAAAGCACTGACGGGTCTATCCATGGCAGAATCGGTTGGATCCAGTAACACCGTAGTGGTTCCCGCTCAAATACGTCGTATGTATTCTATTTTCCCTCCAGATCAGGAACACGTTTTTTTAGATAAAATACAACAGATTGCAAACACAGCCTATTCAATCGATATTGAAAAAGGGTTTATCTGGTTCACACGCAAAGAGACAGACCACTCTGTAAGAAAAATTGATGTCAAAGGTGTTAAATTTCACGTCTCTCTCTCTCATGTAGAAGCGCAATTTACAAAAGGGGTCTTGATTGTTCTCGATGAACTATTAAAATTGAAACATCATCATTTTAAGATTGTCCAACCATCCTTTCTATCAAAGGATATCTATGATGAAGCCGGTCGGGAAGTGATTATTTATGCATATATGATTCCCAATATCATTGAAAATGGCCAATTTTGTTTAAGCGTCTCGACATTGTTAAAAAACATATCCGAACGTCTTTTTAGGGCGGGCGTGGGGCCTTATATTGATGGAGCCGATCGCATTATTCCCCCAATCAAAGATACGATGATCGTTGGTTTACAAGGCATAACTTGGAGAAATGATAAGGGTGGATATTTAACGACCTCATTGCCAAATCAACCCATCGTCAGTTTACGTCAAGACACCGTCGAACATGAGTCCGTTCAGTGTAGTTTCATTCCATCCTGAACAGGGCTGTCAATCGTTGCCAGACAAATGGCTCCTTGTTGATCTGAAAATCCCACTAATAAAAATTGCGAGGTAAATCCGGCAATATTTTTTTCGCCTAAATTTACACACCCTATCACTTTTTTGCCAATAAGCGACTCTGGCGTATAGTGCACCGTGATCTGTGCCGATGTTTGCAACACCCCGAGTTCCGCTCCAAAATCTACCCACACTTTATAAGCTGGTTTTTTAGCGCGTGCAAATACGTCTACTTTCACAATAGTCCCTGAGCGCAAGTCAACTTTATCAAATTCGTCGTAAGAGATTGTCATGTTTTTTGCCTTTTTATTTTTTTAGTAACTCTCTACGTCATCCTGAGCGCCAGCGAAGGATCTCCTGCTAATTAGCACACTGCTAGCTGGGGGAGATCCTTCGCTGGCGCTCAGGATGACGTGTACCTGGGTAGTTGCTTTTTTATGCAGTATAGTCAAAAATCAGGAAATCGACTACTAAAAGGGGTCCAACCCGAAATCCGAGCCGCGACCGATAGGGAGCGTAAATTTTAGACCATTATTTAAGCATTTGCTTTTTAAAAAAACCCTACTAACCTTAACAATGTTGTAGATAGTTACTTCAATTCACTAGGAGAAATAACATGTTAAATCAAGACAGAAACCAAAGAGGATCACAAGATGCTCGTCGTCATGAAAAACAAGCTGCAGCGCATCCTTCTATTAAACACAATAAAACGTTAGTTAAATCTAATTCAACTAACGGTAAGATGTGTTCACGCGGTAAAAGAAAATAAGTCTCTGTTCATCTATGGTGGGGAAACAAACCCACCATACCATCTTCGCAACAAATACAAAGACAGATACAATCCAGTTTTGCAGAAAATATCTCGCTACGTTACGCGCAACCCGCCCTGTTGGATGCGACTTTGCGTTTTTAACGTTTTTTTGCCAAAAACGCATCCAACTGCTTCGCAAACTCATTCACTTCTTTTTGCCCTAGCTGCGCAGGCCCGCCTCTAATGAGATTACAATCTCGCAATGACTCATTAAAATGACGCATGGTTAGGCGTTGTTTAATATTTGCCGCCGTATACATTTCGCCACGCGGATTCAACGCAAAGGCATCACGGCTCACCACAGCATCAGCAAGCGGCACATCCGCCGTCACCACCAAATCGCCGGGCTCTAAGCTCGATACAATATAATCATCCGCAACATCAAAACCAAACCCCACCTGCCATTTTTTTATAAAAGGTGAACTGGGCACTGCAAAAGCATGATTAGCAACCACCATCAATTCTGTTTGCGTGCGAATCGCAGCCCTAAAGAGCAAGGCTTTAATGACCTTGGGGCACGCATCTCCATCCATCCATATTTTCATCGTGTTTTATACGCTCTCAACTACGTTGCTTAGTGTATGCTAAAAACACAGTTGAAAACAATCAGAGATGATGACCGGTGGGGAAGCGATACCACCAATACAACTCCGCGCAAGACACAAACCCAAAACGCTGCATCACCTCACATAAAATAAACCGAAAGCGGTAAGCGTCTGAGCCAATCACCACTCTATCTGCCGACGGATACGCTCGCTGATCAGTTTGGCAATCCATGGCCAAAAGATGGTGTGTGTCCATATCAGCTAATACCACAAAAACCCCATCATTGGCTTCCCATTGTTGAATACACAGCACACAGCCAAAATTGAGCACCAGATATTCTTGTGCTTCACACAACTGATTCGCCATGGTTTCATTGCTCAATTCAGGTGAGACTTGTTTTGATGCCAGCACAATCGGCGTAATACAGCGCTGTAGGCTGAGCTCCGTGATATTAATCGGTTTATCTGCTATGCTTGATTTCATGGGTCTGTCTACGTTTAAACAACTCACATGATATTACCTTTTTCTATTCAGACACAACCCGATGGTGTCTCTTGTGGTCCGACGTGTTTACAAGCGATTTATCACTTTTTGGGTGATGTTATTCCGCTAGAAACCGTCATCAAAGAAGTGCCTTATCTTGACACGGGCGGAACCTTAGCGGTCTTATTGGGCTGCCACGCTTTAGCACGTGGCCATCAAGCAACCCTACATAGTTTTAATTTACATGTGCTCGATCCCTCTTGGTTTCGAGGCAAAAACGTGTGTTTAATCGATAAATTACAACAGCAATTAAAACAAACGACGAATACAAAAATTGCCAGCGTCACCAAAGCCTACCTACAATTCTTAGACATGGGCGGCACCCTTGGCTTTGAAGAAATGCGCTTTCAAACCATTGCAAATTATATTCAACAAGGCACGCCTTTAATTAGCGGAGTCAGTGCCACCTACCTTTATCAAACCATGCGCGATTACACCAATTCAGACGATCGCTGTGTATATGATGAATGGCTAGGCGCACCTAGTGGACATTTTGTTACTATTCATGGGGTTGAGTCTAAAGGTCAACGCATTCACATTGCTGATCCTTATACCCCGCACCCACTGTCTCGAGATCATTATTATCAAGTCCCGTTTTCTCATTGGTTACACGCCTATTTACTGGGTATCATGACCTATGATGTGGAGTTACTTGCTATTATGTTAAAATAGTTCACTCATAAACGCTGGAGGTACACGACATGCCATTCCCATTTTTTAAACCCAGTCCTGAAGTCAATCGCGATATCATCTATAACGCCTATCTAGACAAAACTGACGAGCCTAACTACGAAAACTATAGCGCATTACAATGTGCTGCTTATGATAGCAATGTTCAAGCCTATCGAATTCTTTTAGATGCTTTCATTGGAAATAATACGTTTGTAGACGTCTGCCGTTGGGTCAATAAAGATAATACCAAAGAAAATATTTTTCATGTCGCGATTAAAAATCCTGAGATCCTGACACTCACGTTTGAAGCTATTTTAGACAAGGAACGTCATTTGCTCAATGAGTTGCTACCCCAACGCGATGTGGATGGAGATACCATCCTTCACCAGGTGGTTGAGTTTGGTCGTCTCGAATCATTAGTGGTCCTGATTGACTACGCAAGACGGGATCCACTGATTCACCAACAGTTGATGATTGCGCTTGAAACTAAAAACGACCGTGGCGAAACGCCATTAGACTTAGCACACGATTTTAAGAACTCACCTACCATGGCGCGATTGATTTTGGACGAGATCATTGACGATCTGGACACATCTAGACAAAATTTACCGGCAATTACCGAGCAGTTGAATGCACTTGCGTGCATGTCTCAGCATCGGGTTAGTCTGAAATAAAGTTTTCATATACTCCGATCAGTCCCCTCTCCCGCGCTAGAAACTCTGGTAAAACTCATATGTTGAACGCGGGGGAGGGTTAGGGAGGGGGGTTACAAAGGGCTTAGGCTTTACCCCCTCCCCAACCCTCCCCCGCGAAGAGCTGCATCATGCTGTTCAAACTTCTAGCGCGGGAGAGGGGGTATTCGAGCATAAAAAACTTTAGGGACGTTGCCTACATAAACCGCCCTCTCAAATAATGCGCCACTGCACGCAACGCCATGGCTTCTCCGCCTTCGGGTTTTCCTGGTTTATTAGAAAGGTTCCATGCCATTAAATCAAAGTGAACCCACGGCGTATCGCTATTCACAAACTTTCGCAAAAATAATGCTGCAGTAATGGCACCTGCATAAGAGCTATTGCTAGAATTCATGAGATCGGCGATGGATGACTCTAACATGGCTTCATAGGGCGTAAATAACGGCAAGCGCCAAATAGGATCATTCACGGCCTGACTCGCAGCACATAACCCCTCAGCAACAGCGTCATTATTCGAAAACATCGCACTGATTTCTGTGCCAACGGCAACCCGCGCCGCACCCGTTAACGTTGAAAAATCAAGCACCAATGCTGGTTTTGCTTCACAGGCTTTCACCAACGAATCGGCTAAAATCAAGCGACCTTCTGCATCGGTATTTTCAATTTCAACCGTTAACCCATTGCGCATACGAATCACATCACCAGGATGATAAGATTCAGGCCCCACCGCGTTTTCTACCGCGGGAATCAACACGTTCAAACGAATCGGGAGTTTTGAGGCCATTATCCAGTTTGCTAAACCCAAGACTTGAGCCGCTCCACCCATGTCTTTTTTCATCAAGCGCATGCCACTGGCGGTTTTAATATCTAACCCCCCACTATCAAAACACACACCTTTTCCGACCAACACCACCAAAGGATGCTCAGCCTTTCCCCAAGATAAATCAATTAAACAAGGGGCAGTAGAGGCTGCTCGCCCAACGGCATGCACCGCAGGATACCCCTCATTTAATAAAGCCGCACCTTCACACACCGTCACGGCAGCATGATAATCCGTTGCCAGTTTTTGTGCTTGCAACACCAAATCAGCCGGCCCCATATCTTGAGTTGGGGTATTAATCAAATCACGAACCAAAAAAATAGACGCAGCCATAGGCACGACGTTGTCGTACTGAGGTTGAGTTACTGACAAGCACCTCACCGATGCGGCACAAGCTTTATACTTATCAAAGCGATATTGTGCCAACGACCAAACCAATAACTCATGCTCCGATAACGTCTCTTCAAAGGCATACACCCCCGCAGGCAATTTTAATGCAGCAACGGCAATCGCAGTGACGCGATCAACATCATTTCCTGTGCCAATCAAAATCGTTTTCGTGTCACTTGCAACATCAACGTCATAGGCAGTTTCACCTAACTGAGCTGAAAACTCTTGAACCTGCGTCTTGACTGCGGGTTGATTAAGAGGAGGGCGTTTTTGCCACGAAGCCACACTCACTAATTTTAAAACACAAGCACCCACACCAGAAACCTGATAAAACAACGCGCTATCCATGACTTATAACCCCTTCATTTGACCCCTAAACTGAGAAAAGCGAATCCCAGCCACCCATAAACTTAATATATAAATCAGCGCAGCAATCACCACATGAGCTGACAATATTCCTAACCGCATCAACGCATGCATTGCTAACCAATCATCCACCTGCCCTGCCATATACACCAAATACACCCCCATGCAAATATTAGCAAAAGCCAAACTGAGTAGATAACGCATCCACCCAGGCCGTGGTTGATAAGCCCGACGTTTCAGTAAAATGCCTAAGAGTAGCCCCGCATTTAAATAACCGGCCAATGCCGAAGCAAGCGTAAGACCTGCGTGTGCTAAAGGAAAAATAAAGACCGCACAGAGTAAACTATTCACCAACATCGACCAAGCGCCCACTTTAACCGGCGTTTTAATATCTTGCTTTGCGTAAAAACCTGAAGCCAAAACCTTCACCATCATAAAAGCAGGCACGCCTAACCCTAAGGTCATCAAACTTTTTTGCGTCTGCAACACTGCATAACTAGAAAATTTGCCATAAGCAAAGCAACTGGCAATCAGTGGCAAAGAAAAAAAGACCAAGCCAAGTGCTGAGGGGATCCCAATCAACAACACCAAGCGTAACCCCCAGTCTAAGGCTTGCGAAAACCGCTCTGGATGTTGGTCAACATGCCGCCTAGATAAATAAGGTAAAATCACGGTGGCAATCGCAACGCCAAATACGCCGAGCGGAAAGTCGGTTAAACGATCTGTCCAATATAACCAAGACACGCTGCCGACTTTCAAAAAAGAAGCAAAAATCGAATCGACCATTAAATTTAATTGCGCAATCGACACCCCAAATAATGCAGGCACCATCAATTTTAATACTCGCTTCACCCCTTCATCTTTAAACACAAAGCGCGGCCGCACTAATAAATGATGCTTATATAAAAAAGGCAGCTGAAATAAAAATTGAACGAGACCTGCCAGCAACACGCCAATGGCGACGCCAACCACAGGCACACTCATATGAGGACTAATAAAAAATACAGCGGCAATCATCGTGATATTTAAAAAGACAGGGGTAATGGCTGGCACCCCAAAATACCCAAAGGTATTTAAAACAGCTCCCGCCATCGCGGTTAATGAAATAAAAAATAAATAAGGAAACGTCAGGCGTAGCATCTCACTTGCCAAACTGCTGCGTATACTGTCAACACCAAAACCTGGCGCAAACACCCGAATGACCTCTGGTGAAAACAGCATCCCCAAACAGGTGATCAAACACAATACAAGCCCCAATTGTCCGGCTACTCTTGCAATAAACAAGCGTACATCTTCATCTGAGCGAGTTTGTTGATAATCAGCCAACACGGGCACAAACGCTTGTGAAAAGGCGCCTTCAGCAAACAAACGACGCATAAAGTTAGGAATACGAAAGGCAACAAAAAAAGCATCTGTGGCGGCACCTGAACCAAATCCTTGTGCAATCACCATGTCGCGTACAAACCCAAGTAAGCGAGACATAAAAGTCAAAACAGACACTAACGTCGTTGAACGCAGCAAACTTTGACGTTTAGATTGAATCACAGCTCCCATTACTCTTCCATCAAACCACAAGGTAAACTATGATAGGCAATTTAGCCGTCATCGGCCACCTTAATTTGAGAAAAAATGTGGATTGAACGCCGCTCCGGACACACCCATCAACGCAGTCAATTTGATCATCGCTCACCTTTCGAGCGCGATAAAACACGCGTCATTCATTGCCCAGCCTTTCGCCGCTTACAACGTAAAACTCAAATTCTTGGGCCAGATGAAGGTGATTTTCATCGTACTCGCCTCACGCACTCCCTTGAAGTTGCCTCCATTGGGGTCAGCATTGTCAGGCATCTGCAACGCACGCATCAACCCACAGACTTAGCGACGCTGTTACCCACAGACGACCTCATCACGGTCATTTGCTTGCTGCACGATATTGGTCATCCACCGTTTGGGCATGGCGGAGAAGTCGCTTTAAACTATATGATGCACGCCCATGGCGGATTTGAAGGCAATGGCCAAACCCTCAGGCTTTTAACTAAAATAGAATCCAGTTACGGTGATTTCGGCCTCGATCTCACACGCCGCTGCTTGCTCGGCATCCTCAAATACCCCGCCCCACGTCATCTCGTGGTCGCTAAGAAAACGCCGAATCCCATGCATCATCATTCAAAAACCATTCGCATCAACGACTGGCTGCCCCCAAAAGCCTATTTTAATACCGAGCAACCTGAGATCGATTGGCTATTATCCCCCTTTTCAAAACAAGACCGTGACCAATTTCAATCCCTGAGCCAGCACCCAAGCGATCATCAACACGGAAAAACTGCGCACCAAAGCCTCGACTGCTCCATGATGAACATCGCCGACGATATTGCCTATGGCATCCACGACCTAGAAGATGCAATTCATTTAAAATTAATTCACCGTGACCAAATCGATGTGGCCACGTTGCAACAACATTTATCTAACACCAGCCTTGCAAACCCCACACACCTCATCGATCTTCTTTTCCATGCTGACATGCATAAGCGTAAAGAAGCCATTGGTGAATTGGTCAATTATTTCATCACAACGACGCAACTCACCCCCTCTCAGGTTCCTTTTGAAAACCCACTGTTAAATCACAAAGCGGTATTACAACCAGAAGCTGAGATTCTACTCGCTTACCTCGTTGAAACTGTCTATCGACATGTGATTGATGCAACGGACGCCCGAACCTTCGAATTTAGAGGGCAAACCATTATTCTTCATCTCTTTGAAGCCTTAAACTCCAACCCAATGAGTTTACTGGATCAAAAATACCGCGCGCTCTATCAACAAGCGCCTCATGAAGATGAGGCATATCGTATTTTATGTGATTATATTGCCAATATGACAGATGAGTATGCGCATCGACTGCATGATCGGTTATTTGGGTTTCACCACCGGGGTTGATGGCGGAGTTTCTTGATCGTCTCCTCTTGCATGCGCAGCCGCCGCTCGAGCCAGCTGCGTTGAAAGCATCATGCCACCGATAGTCGTAACTTCCTTTTTAGCAGCCGCAGCCGCAGCTGCAGCTTCAATTTGTCTCGGTTCCAATTCCGGCTCACGATGCCGCGTAGCGATATGCTGATAGAGCGCTCTATCAGCTGCTTTTAAAATGCCCTTTGGTGTAAGACACGCGCTCGCTTCTGCTTTCGCACACCGAATAAGCACCGTTGCCCAATCTTTGGCTGAATATAAGCCAGGCGCACCTAAACCTGCCTGAATCTGCCGCCCCAATCCTGAATTAAGTTTTTCTGCATAATGGTGTAATAATGGCCTTAATAACTCGATATCATTGACTCGATCTAATAAACTAATTAAATGCCGTCCTGTACACAACCCTTCGAAACAGGCGCCTTCCAATTTATCAAAAAAAGGTTTTTTATCGACACCCACCTCCAGAGCTGAGATTATGTCCATAAACTCACCTGGCTCAGTTAGATAGGGCACGGACTCACTAAACACCATCATTGCCTTTTCACGATCATCTACCTCTAGCGCATTTACAACTGCATTTAATCGCGACTTATCTGAAAAAACACCACGTAAGGTTGGAAACAACCCTGGATCATTTAATATCTCACCCAGTTTCTTTTTTGAAACCACCTGACATAGCTTAATAAACTCTTCATCCGTAGTAACCAGCGCGGATAATTGAGTCATATGGTCTTTAAAATAGGCCTTCTTGACACTCCAGCGCCCCGAAAGCACTCCGGTCGCATTCATCACGCTCCAAAACGCCGCCTTTTCTTTTTCATCAACTGTGAGACCCATGACACTCTCTCATTACTCATCATGGTTTAATTGGATAAGTTTGTTTTATTAGCACTCACAACGAACAAACGTCATCCTGAACGCAGTGAAGGACCTCCTGAATTTGGCTAGATCTTTGTCAAATTGAGATCCTTCGCTACGCTCAGGATGACGTACCTGGGTAGTTACAAAATAACAAGGTCATCCCAGCGATAGCGAGTATCAGATTCGAGTTCTACGTGTAATGAGTGTATGAGGAATAATGTGGTCAGTTATCGAGTAACTGATGATGACACCAACCTAACCCAAAGATTAAATTGGCGTCCCCAGGGGGATTCGAACCCCCGTTACCGCCGTGAAAGGGCGATGTCCTAGGCCTCTAGACGATGGGGACAAACTGGTATTTGTCTCTTTTTTGTGGAGCTAGGCGGGATCGAACCGCCGACCTCTTGCATGCCATGCAAGCGCTCTCCCAGCTGAGCTATAACCCCAGAGAGCGGATGAATTCTAATTGGCTTATTCACTTCTTGTCAAGCAATTGTCGCAGCTTTTGTTTAAAACATCCAAAACTCCAGCGAAACATCCCAATATGAGGGGCTCCTAATGAGGCGCGTTGATCATATTTTTGAAAGGCAAAGGGGCCTTGTTGATCAACATATCCAAAAATAGCAGAAACAAACCACTCGCCAGAAAACGGCTCGCGCCAGTGGGGTGTGTCATGCCCTTTGAAAATCATCATATCCCCTGCATCTAAGCGTACCGGTGTTTGTTTGCCGCCATGCTCGATCACCAAAGGCCAGCTGCCCTCTTGCGCTTGATAGGCCTTATCTACCCCAATACATAACCCGGCAACAAATTGACAAGAGTTACGATCAGTATGCGATGCCAAACGATTGCCCTGTTGATACGCATAATAAAACGACAACGTAGGCCAAAGAGACAAGCCAACTGCCTGTTCAACCTGCGGGGTGAGCTGATCTAACAAGACTTCCATCATCGGATCAGCATATTCTCGATGAATATCTGCAAGCGGATCTTTATTTTTCCTAACATTGGGCCGGTTCTTTGCTTTTAACTGAGCATAGTCCGACAACAACGCGCATACATCAGGAGAAATCACTTGTTTTAAAATAAGATAACCTTGGGTTTCGAGTTCATTCATCCTTCGCTCCTTGTGACTCTCACGCAGTAGGTTGGGCCTTGGCCCAACAAAAAATCGCGTGTTGGGCCAAGGCCCAACCTACTGAAAGTATATCAAAAAATACTTGTGAGGAGGTGGATTTTTGGGTATGGTAAGTTGTCGCATTGTATTTATGGATAAATGCAACGACGCTGTAAAGAATGATTGAAACCAAATTGACAGGGAGGACGCAATGCCTACAGGTGAAGTAAAATGGTTCAACAATGCAAAAGGGTGGGGATTTATTATCCCTGAAGGAGGCGGAAGTGATATATTTGTTCATTTTTCTTCCGTGCAAGGCACGGGGTATAAAACATTACTCCCTGGCCAAGCCGTCAGCTATGAAGTTCATCAAGGGGACAGAGGCCCACATGCAAACAATGTGCTTGTCCTTCAAGAGGAAACTGCAGAAACCACATCATAGACCCAACTATTTGTCTTGCACGCAACGTTCATCATGACGAACAACGCCTCTCGCATGATGAAAAAAGGGGTGTTATTGGTGAATTTGGGAACACCAAATTCAGCCACACCTCGTGATGTAAGACACTTCTTGGCTCAGTTTCTTAGCGATCGTCGGGTTGTTGATTTACCCGCACTTTTTCGCTATGTGTTACTTTACGCCATCATTTTACCCTTTCGGTCTAAACGCACCAGTGCGTCATACCAACAAATCTGGACGGTTGAAGGCTCGCCCTTGTTAACACACTGTCAGGCACTCACCGAGGCTTTACAACACAAACTTGGCAAACACATTGAAGTCCGTTTAGGCATGCGCTATGGCCATCCTTCGATTACAGATGCCCTTCAAGCGCTGTCTTCCTGCGACCATGTCACCATTTTGCCTCTTTACCCACAATATGCATCCGCCTCAACCGGCTCTAGTTTAGAAGCCATTTTTAATTATTTAAGCAAACAAGACCACATTCCTTCTTTAAAAATCATTCATGCTTTTTATGATCATCCGGCGTTCATCCACGCAGAAGCTGAACTCATCACCCCCTATCTTCCACAACATGATTTTGTTTTATTCAGCTACCATGGCCTACCTGAACGCCATATCGCGCAATCAGGCTGTAAAAAAAGCTGCGATCCAACCTGCCCTCCTCACCATGCTTCAAAGTGTTATCGATCGCAATGCTATACCACCAGTGCATTACTCGCTGCAGCACTTCAACTCCCATCACACACCTTTGATACGGCTTTTCAATCTCGCTTTGGCGCCACCCCCTGGATTAAACCCTACACAGTGGATTACCTAGAAAAGCTCGCGCAACTTAGCATTAAACGTCTACTCATCGTTTGTCCTTCTTTCACCGCAGACTGCCTTGAAACCCTAGAAGAAATAGGCGAAACTGCGCGAAAACAATGGTTTGACTTAGGCGGAGAGCGCTTCACCTTGGTGCCTTCATTAAATGCGTCGCCCATGTGGTTACAAGCTATCGCAGACATCATCAATTAAACAACCACCTTGCGCATTTTGTTATCTTATGCTAATCATTAAACTATAATAGATTGATTGTAACTACCCAGGTACACGTCATCCTGAGCGCCAGCGAAGGATCCCCCCTAGCTAGCAATGTGCTAATTAGCAGGAGATCCTTCGCTGGCGCTCAGGATGACGTGGGGAGTTACGATTGATTTTTAATTGACTCGAAGTAGAGGAGAACTCAATTGAACTTAAAAATGTTTGCGCAGCGCCTCCATGAAGCGCTTGATGACATTGACTTTCCAATTCGCCTTGATGAGCGTATTGAAGCCTTTACAAAATTGGTTAGAATACCGCGTTTCAAAGCAGAACAGCTTTTAAATGGGACGGTGCAGCCTGAACCAGAGCTGCTCAAACAAATTGCAGAAGAATTAGAAGTTACTGAATCTTGGCTAACTGGAAAAGAAGAGCCACACCATTAACTATCCTTTTACACACGTAGGATTATCATGCCACCCATCCCCCTAAATGACATTAAAACTTATCTTTGGGCATTGCAGTCACATATTTGTGCCACTCTAGCCGCCTTAGATGGGCGTAGCGCGTTTCAATCCTTTCCATGGACCAGTCAGCTAGGTATTGGGAATTCATCTGTCCTAGAAGGCGGTACGCTGTTTGAAAAAGCTGGCGTGAATGTGTCGCATGTATCAGCCAGTCAACTCCCAGCAGCCGCTACGCAAAAACGCCCAGAATTAATTGGCTGTGCCTTTCAAGCGCTAGGATTATCCCTGGTCATTCACCCGAAAAATCCTTATGTACCAACCACGCACGCAAATATTCGTTTTTTCATTGCCAACCCTGAGTCTGACCATCCCACCTGGTGGTTTGGCGGCGGTTTTGATTTAACGCCATATTACGGATTTCAAGAAGATTGTATTCATTGGCACGCAACCGCCAAACAAGCCTGCGATCCCTTCGGACTAACGTTACACCCCAAATTTAAAGCCTGGTGCGATGAGTATTTTTATCTCCCCCACCGTCAAGAAGCACGCGGCATTGGCGGCTTATTTTTTGATGATTTTAATGAAGTCAGCTTTGCGCACAGCTTTGATTTTATGAAAAGTATCGGTGACCATTTTTTAAAAGGCTATGTTCCTATTGTAGAAAAGCGCGCATCACTCCCTTTTACGGAGCGAGAAAGGCAATTCCAATGCTATCGGCGCGGTCGTTATGTCGAATTTAACCTCTTGTATGATCGCGGCACCCTCTTCGGATTGCAATCTGGCGGCCGCACCGAGTCGATTCTCATGTCCTTACCGCCAGAAGTCCACTGGACCTACGATTGGCACCCAGAACCCGGCTCACCAGAAGCGCTGCTGTATACCGATTTTTTACCGGCTAAAGATTGGTTGTCAATTTAAAACGTAACGCCCCAGCAATCCGGGGCGAGTGACTCCGACCCCTGGATTGCTTCGCTGCGCTCGCAATGACGGACTTTTCCCTAAACCAACTGAAGATAACCCTTCTGAGAATAATCAACGTAACTACCCAGGTACACGTCATCCTGAGCGCCAGCGAAGGATCCCCCCTAGCTAGCAATGTGCTAATTAGCAGGAGATCCTTCGCTGGCGCTCAGGATGACGTAGGGAGTTACAATTTTTTGTCAAAGAGATAGAGAGAACACACGGCCGTGAACCATTAACGAGATGTTAGTGACAACAGCACCCCACAATCGGTAGAATGATCATCCCTTAACAAAATAATACATCGACTCTCTGTGCGAAATACTAAAGAACATACAAAAGAAAAAATCGATGAGCTAAAACGCCCACCGTATTCACTTGAGGCAGAGCAGGCCATCATTGGTGGGCTCATGCTCGATAATCAGGCCTGGGATAAAACCTGCGCGTTATTGACTACAGCTGATTTTTACCTCACTGAACATCGCGTACTCTATCAAGCGCTCACCGATCTGTCGCAACGTGACCAACCGTTTGATGTTGTCACCGTTTTAGAAATGCTGAAATCCACACGCACCCTTCATGACGCGGGCAGTGAAACTTACCTCTTTGAGCTCGCCAACAATACGCCAAGCGTTGCAAATATTCGCTCATACGCTGAAATTGTGCGCGAAAAATCGGTGCAGAGACAACTCATTAAGGTCGCCAATGATATCGCCGATAGTGCTTATCAACCCGATGGCAAAGGGGTTTCTGATCTGCTCGATGAAGCGGAAACCCGTGTGTTTGCAATCGCTGACCAAACCGCCCGTCAAGGCGGGCCTGAGGCGATTAAATCGATTTTAGTTAAAACGGTCGAGCGAATTGACCAGCTCTATCACAATGGCTCAGCCATCACAGGGTTACCGACAGGACTCAAAGATCTAGATGATATGACTTGTGGCTTGCAACCCTCAGACTTGGTCATCATCGCAGGTCGACCGTCTATGGGAAAAACCACCCTGGCCATGAATATTGCTGAACATGCTGCCATCGACTCCAACAAACCCGTGCTGGTGTTTTCTATGGAAATGCCCTCTGATTCACTGGCGATGCGGATGATGTCGTCATTAGGGCGCATTGATCAGCACCGGCTAAGAACCGGACGCCTGACAGATGAAGATTGGCCTCGCGTGACCTCAGCAGTTCATATGCTGTCTGAGGCCCCGTTGTTTGTCGATGATACTCCCGCACTCTCCCCTGGTGAAATTCGCGCCAGAACCCGGCGCGTCGCCAAAGAGCATGGTGCCATAGGTCTGATTGTGATTGACTACTTACAACTCATGAAAGCCCCAGGGTTTAAAGCAGATAACCGCACCGGAGAAATCTCGGAAATTTCCCGTAGCTTAAAAGCCTTGGCAAAAGAACTCGGAACGCCTGTCATTGCCCTATCACAGTTAAACCGTAGCTTAGAGCAGCGCGCCGATAAACGCCCCATCATGTCAGATTTGCGTGAATCAGGCGCCATCGAGCAAGATGCTGATTTAATCTGCTTTATTTATCGGGATGAAGTCTACAACGAAGACAGCCCCGATAAAGGCGTTGCTGAAATCATCATTGCAAAACAACGTAATGGCCCCATCGGTAAAGTGCGCGTTGCGTTCTTAGGCAAATACACCCGATTCGAAGATTTGGCGTTTCAAGGGTATGCGGCAACAGGTTCAGAAGCACATGCCTAGACCTCTGCGCCTCCAAATTTCCCAAGAAGCCTTATTGCATAACCTCTCGCATCTCAAAAAGCAATCGCCAGCATCCAAAGTGCTCGCGATCGTCAAAGCCAATGCGTATGGATGTGGCATCGAACACATTATTCCTGCCCTCGAAGGACAAGTCGATCAATTCGGGGTCGCAACCTTAAACGAAGCACTGGCCATTCGCGCCCTGGGCTCCACCACCCCTTGCGTGATTCTACAAGGCGTTTTTGAACCAGAAGATTGGTTAACGGCCGCCCAAAACAACTTTGAATGCATTTTGCACCAGCCACAACAACTGAGCTGGTTATTACAAACCCCATTGCCACACCCCATCAAAATCTGGTTAAAAATCAACACCGGGATGAACCGCTTAGGCTGGTTGCCCGAAGACGTTCCTGCAACGTTGCAACAGCTCTTATCGTGTGCATGGGTTGATCCTAACCTAGTACTCATGACTCATTTTGCGAATGCGGATGAGCCGTCACACCCCCTCAATGCGGCTCAACACACTTTATTTTTCACACATCCGGCTATCCCCACTCAAAACTACCCGGTGAGCATTAAAAACTCCGCCGCTATTTTTCAGTTTAAAACCCTACCGTCCAATATCATCCGCCCCGGCCTCAGCCTCTATGGCGTCTCCCCGTTTGCAACACAAACAGGCGTTGAATTAGGATTAAAACCGGTGATGAGGTTTTCCTCAGCGATCACGCAATTATTTTCCGTTGAACCCCAAGCATCTGTTGGCTATGGCTCTATTTGGCAGGCCACACGTCCCTCACGGATTGGCATTGTCGCCGTAGGCTATGCTGATGGCTACCCCAGGCATATTCAGCCGAATACGCCTGTTTATATTCGCGGCTATGAAGTGCCTATTGTGGGGCGTGTGTCGATGGATAGCTTAACGATTGATGTGACTGATTTGCCTGATGTGGTGATTGGAGATGTTGTTGAGCTCTGGGGCGAGCATTTAGCAATTGAGCGGATTGCAACGGCCGCGGGGACGATTCCTTATGAATTAATGGTCAGGGTGAATGCGCGAAATTAGGCTGATGGCATGACCTAAAATTACCCCAAAAACAATAACACTGTCCCAAACACCAAGACAAATCCAATCCCGACTGCCCCGCCAGGTACCACCATCGCCTTCCCACAGCGATTTCGATGCCACTGCCAAGCCATACCGGCTGGTAACATCAGCAACAACACCACGCAGCAACGGCCCGCGTATCGCAGTGCAGACAAATATATACCTGGGTACAACAACACGAGCAGCATGGGCGGGAAAAAAGTGCACGCATACACCATCCAGCCCTGCACCCCTTTTTTTTGGCAAGATAAGCCATCGGCTAAAAAATCAAATAACCCCAACGACACCCCTAAAAACGCAGTGAGCATGCAAATCGAAGTAAATACATTAAAACAAGCACTGAACCAGCCGCTACCAACCTGTTGTTCAAGACTGTGTATCATCCCGCCAACTGGATGATTAGACTGCGCCAATGCCATGAGACTATGCTCCCCGCTAGACGGAAGAACCCCCATCATCACAGCATTCCAAATCATATAACACAGTAGCGGAATCACCGACCCCCAAAACAATACGCGGCGTAACGTCGACACGTCATCTTGAAAGTAAAGGCGTAAACTCGGAACAATCGATGCAAAACCAAATGAGGTAATCAAAATCATTAAACTGGCTGGAATCGCCTGTAATTCCCCGCCAGTTAATCCTACTGTCTGAATGCGCGGGGCAGTCATCCCAACGAGTAACACAAATACCCCTAGCTTTCCAAACATCAACCCTCGGTTCACATAATCGACCGAACGAATGCCAGAATACACCACTAAACCAAACCCAACGGTAAAGACAACGGTACTGATCCAATCCGGTAATGACCATCCCGTTTGCATCAGCAATGTCTTTAACACATCACTGCCGCCTGCAATGTACCCTGCCAATAAGCTATAAAACAGCGCTAAACAAGCGATCCAGGCCACCAGCTGACCAGGCCAACCCAGTGACTGTTTTGCCATCGAAACCAAATGACTCCCGGGGGCGCTTTTTAAATTTACTTCCAATAATAAGCGTGCGCCAAGGTACATCACAAACCAACACACCACTAATAAAATCAGGCTATATTCAAATCCGACTTGCGCCAACGCCAAAGGCAAGGCCAACATGCCTGCGCCTATGGAAGTGCCAATAATGAGTAACATGCCCCCTAATGCTTTTGAATTAATCACCATATCCACTCATGAACTAATATCCCAACGGCGCTCACCATCACGAAGCCTTGTAAGCCCCGCCCACCCGGCATCTTCCAGCCCTGTGTATTTAAATGCGATCGCGCAAAAAATACCATGGCTGCAGGCAAAAATAGTAACAAGACGACACAGCAATCGCCTGCGTAGCTTAAAGCATTTAAATACGCACCGGGATAAAACATCACCGCGGCCCATGGCGGTAAAAAAGTCAGCAGCCATAACCCAGCGCCTTCTTTACCGTATGGCGCTAGTTTCAATCCATCGGCTAAAAAACTCATGAGGCTTAAGGACACCCCTAAAAAAGCCGTCACCATACACACTGCGGTAAACACATTAAACAAAACGGTAATCAAGGGCCGGTTGACCTGATGCGACAAAGCAGCAGCCAAATCACTGGTCGCATGCGCGCTGTGTTGTAACGCGATTAAACCCTGCTCTCCACCCACAGGAACTGTCCCTAAAATCACGGCGTCCCACACGATATAACACAGCAAGGGAATCAACGAGCCTATCCACACCACGCGTTTCAACACTAACGCATTGCCATTAAAGTAATCTCTTAAGTTAGGCACAATAATGGCAAAGCCAAATGAGGTGATTAAAATCATGCTCATTTTAGGATCATACGCGCCCAGTTGAGTCGTCAACAATGTTGAATCTGTCTGAGGGAAAATCAAAGCCACCAATAGCGCAAAAATGATCAGCTTTGCAAACATAAACAAGCGATTCACCCAATCAACAGGACGGATCCCCTGATACACCACCGCGCCCAATACCAGCGTCCACCCGGTAATCATCACCCATGGGGGCATAGGATAAGCCAGGCCTTGAAAAAACCCGCCCAACACATCAGCGCCCCCTGAAATAAATGCAGCCAATAAGGCATATAACAACAACATATAGCTCACCCAAGCGACCAATAAACCGGGTGCGCCTAACGTGGCCTCGGCCATCGATAAAAGATGTTTGCCTGCAGGAACATATAAACTAGCCTCAACCATATACAATGCGCTAAGGGTCATCAAAAACCAATAAAAAATAAGTAAACAAGACGACGGCCAAAAACCAATCGCCGCATTCGCAATCGGCAGCGCCAACATCCCCGCACCGATGGACGTGCCTACAATAAACAACACGCCACCCACATAACTTGATTTCATTGTTTCCAATTCGCTTTATCTGGCATAGAACACGCATCCCCTACAAGACAACCGCCCTGATGCCATTGAATTTCAATGCGGCGATTATAAGCGGCTCCATGCACCAAGGTTTGATCCCCAATCGCATAACGAGGTCCAAACGATTCAGCGAATAATTGTTTTGAAGAAAACCCATTCGCATATAAAAACGTGACCATGGTATGTGCTCGAGCTGAAGCCAGTTGTGTATTCACCCGCCGTGAGCCCACATTATCTGAAAACCCAACCACCGCGAACATCGCCTTAGGATAAAGCCGAATAAAATTCAGCATCGCTTCTAAACCAGGATATTGTAGTTCATGTAACTGTGGACGATTAAACACATAATAACGATCGGTTGGCACGACCAACGTAATAGTGTCGCCATATTCTACTAACTGAATATCATGTGCTTTCATTTTTTTAATCAGGTAGGGACGACTCGTTTTTAATAAGCCAACCACCGCACCACTTGCTAAACCAATACCTGTTCCCAACACAGGAGCGCCTGCAGCAGTCCCTGCAATTGCCCCAACCCCTGCGCCAACGACAGTATGAGTAAATAAAGTTTGGGGAGGTTCAAATTGATTATACGGTGGCCGGTAACACGCACTCATCAACACACACAGTAACAACAGGCCTAACCATCCTTTGTAGGTTTGCTTCAACTCATGCTCCATCAATTTACGCACTCAATAGCTCAGTTTACCATCAAGTCCGTGAGTTGCAAGTTGTTGCGCATACAGGGCAACCACATCTTAATTTTTTGTTCAAACAACGCTCGATCAATCCGAGCCGCGACCGTTAGGGAGCGGAAGTTTTAAAAGTTCCGCTCCCTAACGGTCGCGGCTCGGATGTACTGCGCGCGTATTTAGCTCATTCACAACCACACCACCCACCAAGCCCACCCCTGCGCCAACTAACACAGGCGCAGTGAACAGACTACCCAGCCCCAGAGCCGTCGCCCCCACTGCAGCACCAACACAACCTGCTGGCATCCAAGTCGATTGTGTCGGCTTATGCCCAGCTTTAGGGGGAAGTGGCGCCAACTGGTCGTAGCGACTTTTAAAATATGCCGTTTCTCGATATCGATTCCAAAACAATCCCCAGCATATCTCAACATCATCCGTCTCAAACTGTTTTTCAAGCCTTTGCGCCAAGTCATCCACTTTCGCCAACATTTCAGGTGTCCCTGGTGTCTCACTCACGTTATCTTGCATGCCAACTTGAATCAATTGACCAAAGACCTGTAGGGTACTCTGTAACGATCCGATGTGAGTCTCATACAACCCTTTATAATGACTTTGCACGATACGTCTCGCCTCTACTCGAGAGCACTCCACGTTGTCATGCAGATCCGCCCACTCTAAAGACAGCGCCATCATACGCTTGATATTTTGATCTCTGTCTATCCGTTGTTCTTCGTCTTCCAGAACTGACTGTGCCTCATAAGAGGCCTTCTTTTCTTTCGCCTCTTTTAACATCTTGATATATATCCCTCTGACTTCAGCTGCTTCTGGTCCAAACAACTCTTTTAAGCGGTCATTGAGTGCATACTCGGGGCGATCAAACTCGTCCTGATATCGCTTATTCAGGTACCATTGATTTATTTTCTCTTTCGCATACACATAAAGCGATGCGACCCCAAAGCCTATAAACATAGCGACCACAGTCACAAAAAAGAGGGCAAGATCAGGCACCCCAAGGATGGCGAGCGGCGTCAAGATGGCAACGACCACACTGACGAAAATCAACATCGGAATGATCGCGCGAATGGCTTTTAATACGCCATTCTTACTTTTATGTCGAAAAATATCTTGATATTCTCTATACAGTGGCGAAAATAATTGCGCAATTCTAGAAAATAACCCCCTGAGATCATCAACTTGCCCCCCATGCTCAAAATAGTTAAAAATATCTAACAAAGCCAAATGACTGGCCTCGTTCTGGGTTGAAAATCCCATATATTGAATCAAGGCATGTGAATTCCCGATTTGCTTAAATTTACGATACAGTAATTGCCATTTGTTTTGTAAAAAGAAGGCTGTAAATGACGATTGAATGGTTTGAAAAAAAGAAGGCTTTTCAAGTTCTAATGGCATCTGTTGACCAAAAACCTGTTCAGAAAGATAAGGCAAAAAGTCTCGTAAATAGTCGTTACTGAGCTGATGAAATGCGATATCCATATTTGCTGGGTTTTTTAACAACTGTTCATACAACGCAGAAACACGCATCAAATGCTGAGTATAATACCCAGATAACACACGCTGCGCGGTTGCATCAGAGCCCACGCGGATGATTTCCCAAAAGATTTCTAACTGGATTCGATGTAATTCAATGAATTTTTGTAAGCGTGCGGCTAATGCTAAACGGGTTAAATGAATCGATGCTTTCAACTCAACCAATGCAAAAGACCGTGTTTGCGTTAACTCTGCCTCAATTGCTGCATCTCGTTTATCTTCTAATTCTTTCTTTCTTCTGAACAGATGGTTAAAACCATTGACACCTCCGATCACCGCAGACTTCCCCATTTTGAGCACCCCAGAACCGAGCGTCTTTACAGCGCTCGAGATCCCTCCCCGCGTTTTTTCTCCCAATCCTGGCGGTTCATCATCTTTTGGATCTTCTAGCAAGACTTGAATTAAATGCTGACCATCATGCGTTTGTTCAAATGCTATTTTTTGTTCTTCATTCAACAACGCGTAGCCAGAAATAAGGTGTTGGTCGATATGGGCTCGAATATCTGTCATTGACTTTGGCATCGTGGATAAACTCGAAAATAATGGTTCTTTATTTTAACAAGATGTTGATAATAAGTCAAAACTTAACCTGTAGTTGAGCCAATGAATTAGATACGGTTCACGGTTGCCCTGAGGTCCTTCTCAATGCAAGTTTTATGCTACAATTAAAATCCGACGACCAATAGGACTTTTTATGACCATTTTCCAACAAAAACGACGCGTTATCATCGGGATACTTTCATTGTTTATCCTACCAACAACGCATGCTGCAACAATAAACAGCGAACTTTATGCAACCCATGGTGCATCACTAGGACACGTTGTTTTTGAAGATAGCAAATATGGCCTATTGATCAAACCCAAGCTGTCTGGATTACCCATTGGTTTACATGGTTTTCACATCCACCAACATCCTGATTGTGGGGATAATGGAATGAATGCTGGCGGTCATTTTGATCCTAAATCCACCAATAGCCATCAAGGACCTTATGGTGAGGGTCATTTAGGTGATTTGCCTATATTAGCAACCAATGGAACCGGCGAAGCAAATACGCCGATGCTAGCACCTCGTTTAACCACCCAAGATATCCAAGGACATGCGATTATGATCCATGGCGGTGGCGATAATTACAGCGACACGCCCCCCTTAGGCGGTGGTGGCGCGCGTATTGGATGTGGGAAAATTCCTTCGTAAAAAAATTCGGCGCCATCCAGAAAACAGCTGGATCCCGCGGACAAACCGCGGGACGACGACGTTGGGAAGCAAATGTCCTAGGCAACCTCAACCCAAAAACCCTAATAAATACAACGGTAATTTTTTACCAAACCCTGTTAATATCCCATCAGCAAAAACATACCCTTGTTTGTTAGCTCGTATTGAATCAGTGGTTTTGTTTTTCCCGCCAATTTCAAGCAAATAGCCCCCGCAATCAAAATCACCCTCTGGTGAAAAATAAGTTGGAATTCCGGCATTTTGTAGTTGATTGAGCACAAACGTTTCACGTGCTTTGCCGATTAAATTATCATCCGCCATATTCAGATAGGCTGCGAATAATAAATTTGGGTTTTCCGGATACATTTTGGTTGGATTTCTTAAATACGCTTGCCCTGCTTTGTTAGAGTATAAAAATCGCACAAGGCCTGCTTGTTGTAAATACAATAGATAGTTAGAGATGCTATCAAAATCTTTTTTAAGATTACTCGCTAATTTATAGGCATTCAGCTCACCAGGTGCCGAGCTTAAGATGAATTTAAAAAGATTTTCAATGATCATCAAACTCGTTGTTTTTAACGCATGAAATGAAGCAATGTCCTCATAAATAATTTTTTGCACAATATGGTGTATCGCCTGATATTTTTCTATATCTTCACTAAACCGACCAAAAAACGGATAGTAACCCACCTGCAAGTAACGATGAAAATCTTTAATGATCTCAGCGGGCATTGTGCTGGTAATTTGCGCATGGTCGATTATCAATTGCTCAAGCGTAAATGTGGGCAGCGTGCAGTGATCACGCATCTCTAAATATTCTCTAAATGATAACCCCGGTAAATAATACATCGTGACTCGACGAGATAAATCATATTGGCTATGGACTAAATCTATCTGTGAGCTACCCGTAAAAATGATTTTAAAATCAAGATAGGTATCCGCAATATTTTTTAATTGTTGTTGCCAATGGGATTGTTTATGAATTTCGTCAATACATAATAAACGGATATCTGTTTCTTTATATAAGGTATCGACTAACTGCACCATATTGATTTCTAGAAAAAAAAGATTGTCTGCTGACACGTAAAGTACTGTTTTTCCTGGGACATAATGGGTATTGATATAATCGAGTAAAAAGGTGGTTTTCCCGATACCACGTGCACCCATGATGCAGTTAATCTGGTTATCAAAAATAAATGTGTTAAATACCGCGCGCTGGTAGATAGGTTGTCTCGCCAGTTGCTGCAAAAGGATGGACTGAATTTCAAAGAGTTTTTCCATGGATGCCGCATTTCAAATTAGGACATAACCTAATTATAGATATAAATTCATTCGGGTGCAACCCAATCATTTCAACCTATAACAACGCCTCCACATGCTCAATCAACGCTTGACTAATATCAATCCCATTAGAATGATGAGGAATCGTATTGCACGTCACAATTTGCGCAGCACCCGCAGCCACAAGCTTTTCATAGGCATTGTCTGCAAAAATCGCATGCACACCAATACATATGGGTGGAGGCATATTGAGTGAAGACAAGTGCTTAACTGCGCCAATCATCGTCATCCCCGTAGAAATAATGTCGTCCATTAACACAGGGATACAATGTTGATGCGGATTGATTTGCGGAATAGACACTTCAATATCACTATCCCCTTTTCTGATTTTTTCTAAAACCAAAAAAGGGGCATTCAATTTTTTTGCAATACCTTCAATCCATTGCGCACTTTCTGCATCAGGTCCGATAAGAAGCGGGCTTTGAACATGGTGTTGAATCCAGTTGCTAATGTGATCACGGGCATGGCAGACTTGCGTTGGAATCGTATAAATCGCACTTAGGGTATGCCAACGATGTAAATGCGGATCTATGGTCATCAACGCATCAAAATAGTGTGAGATCAGTTCTGCAAAATAAGCTGACGTGATTCCTTGTCCTCGCTCAAACACCTTATCTTGGCGCATATAAGGAAGGTAAGGTGCAATCAATATAATCTTCACCGCACCCAACGATCTTGCCGTCTTTGCAGCAAATAAAAGAGAGAGGAGTTTTGCATTGGGCCTTGCCAGATTAGCAATGAATAGAACCGTGCGATCAGCCACATTGGCATCGATTTTAATCACCACTTCGTCGTCAGGAAATTGATGCTCAATGATACTGCCTCTATCATAACCACATTTTTTTTGAATGGCTGTTGCTAACTCATCACAACCAAACAGTGTAAAAATAAGAGGGGAAACCATCATACCCCCGGCTTAATTTGAAAAATATCATGACCTTGCTTAATAAAATCTAGCGCATAATCAAGCTCACCCTGCGATTCTGCATAAAGGTTAAAAAGGGGCTGATTGACCGTAACAACCGAGTGAAGTGGCGTGAGCAATTTCACACCCGCTGTTTTTGATTGCGGAGCACCCGCTAATTTAGCAACACGCGCAATATAACGATTATCAATCTTTGTAATGACGCCAGACTGCTGAGCTTCAACGGTATGAGACAATGGTGCTCGTGGAATATCACGTAACCCACCTTGCGCTTCGCAAATCGCTTGAAATTTTGATAACGCTTTTCCACTATCAAGAATCTCAGTAGCAATATGCACCCCTTGTTCAGGCGTAATGCCAGGTGAAAATGCGATGATCTCTCCTGCAAGCTTGAGCGCATGCGCGCGTAAATCTTGTGGTGCATCTTTATCACAATTAAGAACGGCTAATATATCAAACGCCTCGAGCGCAGGGCCTATTCCTCTACCAACGGGTTGAGATCCATCAGAAAACAGCGTTTTTGTTTCAATACCAAACTCTCTAGCAATAGATTCTAAAAGACCTTTCAGAGCCTCTGCTTTCTCGATGGACCGGACTTTAGCACTCGCTCCAACCGGAATATCAATGACAAGATGAGAAGCCCCTGCCGCAATTTTTTTCGATAAAATAGACGCAACCATCTGCCCCTCACTATCGATATTAGCGGTCCTCTCAATTCGAATCAGTAAATCATCGGCAGGGCTTAATGCCATCGATCCCCCCCAAACAACACATCCACCTTCTTGTTCAACCACTTTCCGCATAGCAGGAATATCCAAATCAACAGTCGTAAACACTTCCATCGTATCTGCCGTCCCAGCAGGTGAAGTGATTGCTCTTGACGACGTTTTAGGGATCATTAAACCGAAAGCCGCAACAATGGCAACAATAATAGGGGTTGTTCGATTGCCTGGTAACCCACCTACGCAATGTTTATCAACCACGCAAGTCGAGTCCCAGGTTAACCTTTGCCCCGAATCCACCATCGCTTTGGTAAGATCAAACACTTCTTTTTTGGAAAGTCTGTCTCCTGCACTGGCCGCAATGTACATGGCAATATTAATATCTGAAAGTTGCCCTGCTATTAAATCATCGATAATATGCTGAGTTTCTTCTGCCGTTAATTCTTTACCATAAACTTTAGAACGAATATAACTCAACGAATCAGGAGATTGAGGATGCGTCACTGAAATCACGTCTCCTTCTTTTGCAGATAATAATTCCCAAGCATAAGTTGAAAGACTAGCCTCATTATGTCTTAATAAATTGGTTTCAACCGTATTCACCGTTGCAATGACCGAACGCTCATGTAAAACCACACGCACACGCACTTGCGCACAAAACCCTTCTGACTTACAAATATGCGAATCTGCACGCATATATATAATAGGATCTTTATAGGTATTAATCCCTAAATACTTAAGGGTGAGCGTTGAACAATGTTTAATCACAATAATTGCTCAGTTTGTTTATATTCAGGAACCACACAATCCCACGCATATGCTGCTTCAATTTTTTGTTTTAATGATAGAGCAGCCGCAGGTTCCCCATGCGTAATAAATGTTTTTTTCGGCGCTTGATTAAAGTGTTTCATCCATTGAAGAATTTCCGCATAATCAGCGTGTGCAGACGCCCCTCTGATCTCCTCTATTTGAGCAAGAATAGGCACCATTTCACCATGTATTTTAATTTCCTTTTCTCCCTGACGTATGCGCCCACCTCTCGTGCCTTGCGCCTGAAATCCCGTAAACAAAATGGTATGACGAGGATCCGTTGCATAGGCCTTCATATGAAACAAAATACGTCCTCCTGTTATCATTCCACTCGCAGAAATAATGATTTTAGGTGAGGTGTCAAGATCCAGTTCCTTAGACTCATCAGAGGTGCGAACACACGTAGCCACAGCACAAAGTTCTGCAGCTTTTTCAGGTGTCAGACGAAGATCTTCACTATGATTATATAAAATTTGTGTGGCATTAATTGCCATTGGACTATCTAAATAGATGGGAACCGCAGGAAGTGCATTTTCTTTTTTTAACTCTGCAAGATAGTACAAAATGGACTGAGAGCGCCCAACTGCAAATGCTGGAATAATTACAGAGCCACCACGCTGGACAGTCTTATCAATAATATTTTTCAATAATAATTTAGGAGAGTCTTGTTCATGAAGCCTATCGCCATACGTTGATTCCGTCACCAGATAATCAACCTGTTGAATCGGAGTCGGTGCACGCATCAAAGGATCATTCAGCCTACCTAAATCACCCGTAAATAAAAGTGACGTATGTTGATGCTGCATGCGCACAAAAGAAGAACCAATAATATGGCCCGCCGGAATAAGTTGAAAAGAAGTCTGTTGATTCAGTGATATCACCGAATGATAAGGTTGGGGTTGAAATAATTCCAATGCTGCCTCTGCATCATTTACAGTATAAAGTGGCAGTGCAGGATGATGTTTAGAGTGATGATGTTGGTTGGCGAACCTTGCATCCTCTTCCTGAATATGAGCGCTATCAGGTAACAATATTTCACATAAATCTCTCGTCCCATACGTACAATAAATAGGGCCTTTAAAGCCATTTTTAACCAATAAAGGAAGATAGCCGCTGTGATCAAGATGTGCGTGTGTCAAGATAACCGCATTGAGTGTATGAGGATCGAAAGGCAACGAATTCCAGTTACGCAATCGCAATTCTTTATGACCTTGAAATAAGCCACAATCGACCAAAATGGTTTGATTATCAAACGATAGTAAATATTTTGATCCTGTAACAGTACCCGTCGCGCCTAAAAATGTAATGTTCATCAAATGATTCCCCAGCAACCAGATGATTATCATAATGTTTATACGCCGTAAACTCTATAGCTCAAGCTCAACCTTAAACACGAGAACCCCATTAACCACAGGGTTACTGTGTCACACAGGCTTTTAGGGATTAAATCCCTGGCGATGTCCTACTTTCACATGGGGAGACCCCACACTATCATCGGCGCTATGTCGTTTCACTTCTGAGTTCGGAATGGATTCAGGTGGTTCCAACATGCTATCGTCGCCAGGAAACTGGTTATGTACCGGTTATTCGGCACTGAATTCTTTTTGTACAACAACTTTTACAACAATGCTTACAACAACACTTAAGACATCGTAGGGTGGGCAAAGGAGCCAGGCTCTGAGCGCTCCGCTAGCTGGGAGCACTGTGGGCGACGTGCCCACCGGCTACTCCGAGCCACCGGTGGGCACGTCGCCACGAGACATTCAGCCAACTGAACGTCTCGTGCTTGGCTCCTTTGCCCACCCTACGATTTCATCAACGTCATCGATGTCATCAAGTTATAATGAAAATTGAGGTTTTTTATCACACTTACAATAAGTTAATCAGATGATATGGCCAAGACAATCAGTCTATTAGTACAAGTTAGCTTAACGCATTACTACGCTTACACACCTTGCCTATCAACGTTGTAGTCTTCAACAAACTTCATGGGAAAA
>JAPLRL010000078.1 GCA_026399205.1 Gammaproteobacteria bacterium | reverse complement strand
TGACAGGACCCTGAGACACAGATCTTTCCGGCCAAAAATAATGACTGGGCGTTTTCTTGGCACTTTCTTTTCATGAGTCAAGCCAACCCATCTACCAAAATGGCAAATCGGCTTAACTTAATGGCAGTGTCCCCAACCCTCTCCCGCGAATTAAATCTAAAAAATGCTCACTTTTCCGGCGCGGGCGAGGGGGTAGATCTTGCTAATTGATTAGATCGGCGCATTACCGATCAGCTTACCTTACCCCTGAATCAACTGAATAAATTCCATTCGTGTCGAGGGATTGTTTTTCATGTCGCCTAACATTACCGAGGTGGTCATGCTGGCGTTTTGTTTGCCGACACCGCGCATCATCATGCAAAGATGTTTAGCTTCGATGACGACACCGACACCGTTGGATCCGGTGATAGATTGGATGCATTCTGCGATTTCTGTGGTAAGACGCTCTTGGACTTGTAAGCGTCTTGCGAAATAATCAACAATTCTGGCAACTTTAGATAAGCCGATGATTTTGCCGTGGGGTAAATAGCCAACATGGCATTGACCATGAAAGGGCAGAAGATGATGTTCACACAGCGAATACATCTCGATGCTTTTAACAATCACCATTTCATTCATGGTTGATTCAAAAATAGCGCCATTAATAAGCTCATTAAAGTTTTGTGAATAACCTTGGGTCAGAAACTGCATGGCTTCGGATGCGCGCTCAGGCGTTTTGACGAGGCCTTCGCGGGTGGTATCTTCACCAATTTTTTCTAGAATTTCTTTGTAGAGTGATTGCATCATAATAAGGTCCTAATTACATTTAACCTGGAGGCCAGGAAAAGGGTCTGCCACCTAAGAGATGGAGATGAAGATGATAAACAGTTTGGCCGCCATGCTCGTTGGTGTTCAGTACCAAACGGTAGCCGTTTTCAGATAAATTGAGCGTGTGGGCCAGTTGTTTTGCTGTGAATAGAAGATGCGCAAGTAAGGGGGCATGTTCTGGTTCAATTGCATTGATGTTTTCAATATGCAGTTTGGGAATAATTAAAAGATGAGTGGGGGCTTGAGGGTTAATGTCCTCAAAGGCAATCACGAGCTCGTCTTCATAAAGTCGTTTGGTGTTTAAGGTGCCATTGGCAATGTTACAAAAAAGACAGGTCATTTTTTTTAGTCTGTAGCATGGGTGGGGTCTTATTATATAGGCGATGGGATTGAATGCCAAGTTTACAGTTGAAGATGATATTTATTTGTTTGGCGCCTTCGTTATACATCCAGGCTACTATCCTTAAGTTAAGCAAGATCGTAACTACCCTGGTACACGTCATCCTGAGCGCCAGCGAAGGATCTCCCCCCAGCTAGCAATGTGCTAATTAGCAGGAGATCCTTCGCTGGCGCTCAGGATGACGTGGGGAGTTAAGCAAGATCTACAAAATGTTGAATCCCTGCTCGAAACACCTTTGCATTGCCCGCAAGAATATGACCCTGTTTTAAATAATAATCTTGCCCGGTTAAGTCACTCACCATGCCGCCGGCTTCTTGAACCAGTAACGCGCCTGCTGCGAGATCCCAGGGGCGTAGGTTAATGCCTACGAAGCCGTCTAGTCTGCCTGCGGCAATGTAGGCTAATTCTAGTGCAGCAGCACCGACTTTACGGATGCCTGCAACGGTGGTTACGATGTGTTCAAAACCTGCTTTAAACGAATCGTCTTGTTTGGGGGCAAAGGAAAAGTTAGTGCCGAATAAGGCTTCGGATAGCTCGACGGTTTTAGATACGCGGAGTCGCTTGTCGTTTAAACGAGCACCTGCGCCGCGTTCTGCAATAAAACATTCTTGTTTGACAGGATCAAAAATCACCCCACATTCAACACGATTTTTTACTTTTAAAGCGATGGAGACACAAAAAAAAGGATAGTCATGAATATAATTGGTGGTGCCGTCTAAGGGATCAATAATCCATTGCTCAATGGCATCAGTATTGGAAATGCCGCTTTCCTCTGCCATAAACCCATGATGCGGGTAGGCCTTAGAGAGGATTTGGATCACGGCTTGTTCAGCGAGAACATCGACTTCAGACACATAATCTTGATGTGCTTTTTTACTGATTTGAATACGGTCAAGTCGCTCACGATATTGAAGTAGGATGTCACCCGCTTTTCTAGCGGCTGTAATGGCAGTGTTTAATGCGGGTTGCATAACAAATAGAGTCCTTCGATATCTGAAAAGTGCGGTAGTTTAACATGAATAGGTATGAATCGTGACTGTATACTAAAGATTTTTTCATAAGAGCAGATAATAAGGCATGACTTCCAAAAACCATGGGGTGAATGCGATGAAAAATAATCTCTGGATAGCGAGCGTATGTGTGTTAGCGAGTATGTTTTTAATCACTGGATGTCAAACCCCGAAAAATGCGGAATTGATTTCGTTTAAGCGTCCAGCTCATCCTGTTCGTGTTGAAACAGAAAATATTCGCTGGGGGACAACCAGTGAGGAAAATCAGGAGTTAGCAGATGAAATATAAACAACTGGGTCTGGCTTGCTTGGTCTCATCTTGCGTGTTAGCAGGATGTGGAACGATGAATGATTCTGCATTGGCTGTGGATCCTTATCATTATCCTTATAACTCACCGTCCACAACCATGCCTACAGATTCCGTTTTTCAGCAATTCAGTGATGGCAGCACGCCTGATTCGAACTGGACTGCGTCGTTTGATAATGAAGATCTTAAAACAAAAACCATGCATGCGAGGGTGATGCCTTCTAGCGCACATCAACATGACAGGGATTGGGTGAGTGCGCAACCGGTGAATGCATATACAATTCAAATTGCCCAACATGCTCAATCTACGCAAGTTGCAAAAGTTTTGCATGATACGCCAAAGACAGCACGCATGGCAGAAGTCGCCACAGCAAATGGGTATGTCGGAGTATTTGGAACTTATCAAACCAAAGAAGATGCGGCCCAGGCAATGCAATCATTACCAGAGTCGATTCGTAAAGAAGCCAGGGTGACTCCATGGCAGGAGATTCATGCGGTGGATTGATGCTATTATATACTCGGATCTGTTCCCTCCCCCGCGCGCGAAACGTTTGTAAAACTCATATGTTGAACGCGGGGGAGGGGGCTGATCGCGCTAAATTTAAGCAACAGTGCCTAATTGGGTTTAGTTGTAGTTGCTGGAGCCGCAGCCTCTGGCGCTGCCGCAGGTTTAGACGAGGCAATCAGTTGCATAATGCCCAGATCACCCGTTAATTTTCTGCCTATTAATAATTCAATATTAAGATCTTGAGTTAATTTTTGTTGTTTGTTTTGATACACCACTTGTAAAGGAAAGCTCACTTTCCATTCGTTCGTTTTGGTTTCGGTCAGCACTGGGGTGCCTTGGGTCATTGCACTCATGGTCAGTCCTTGAGATTGAATGGCCGGTAAATTCCCCGATTTATTTAAGGCATCTTTAAATCCGGTCCAACCTTGATTGGTAAAGCAAAGTTTAAGTTGTTCGAGTTGAGCATTAATTTGTGTGCTTTCAAACGTAAACGCTTGTTCAGCTGCTTTGCTGGCCCATTTGGTGATGATGCTGGGATTGATTTGTGTCACTTGTGGAGAGATAGCGTAAGTGCAGTCAATGGTATCCGGTACGGGCATGTCGGTGGTGGATGTGGTCGTAGTCGGTGCGGGTGGCATTGCGTCGGGCGCTGGGGTCGTCGCGACAGGATCTGGTGTTGCTGTCATTGGCTCAGGTGTGGGCGCAGGTGCAGCTGTAACAGGTTCAGGTGTTGTCGCAGTTGGTTGAGGTGCGGTAGCCGCGGGTGTCGTTTCAGCTGGTGTTGTCACAGTTGGCGCAGTCACACCTGGTGCGGCGGCGGGTGGATTAGTATCGATGTTGACATTTGGGTTGCTATCTTCAGCATAAGATGTGCCATTTAAAGCGGCTAGAACCACGAGACCGAGAAGGGAGCGTTTCATTATGTTTCCTTACATAGATTGTGTAGTATATTTGTAAATCAGATGAAGGAAGTCTGTCAAGGAGAATATCATGTACATCATCACAGGTGCTAGCACTGGCATAGGCAAAGCCCTAGCGCTTGCCCTAGCCGCAAAGGGCGAGACTGTCTTGATTGTCGGTCGGCATGAAACAACGTTGCAAGACGTCGCATCTGCTTCGCCGCAGATTCATTATCATGTTGCGGATGTGAGTGTGCCGCAAGCACAACAGCAATTGATAGCGACCTTGAGCGGAAAAAAAATAAAGGGATTGGTGCATAATGCAGGAACGATTTCTCCGCTTGATCGTCTTGAAGATGCTTCAATGGATGAATGGGAGCAATTGATTAAACTCAATCTGTTTGCACCGCTGCGTTTGACCCAAGCGCTACTGTCGAATTTACAAGGGGGACGTGTCTTAAATATCGGTTCAGGTGCGGCTTATTTTCCGATGGCCGGTTGGAGTGCTTATTGTGTCTCTAAGGCTGCGTTATCGATGCTTACACGCTGTTTTCAAGTGGAAATTAAAGACCCAGCTGTGAGTAGTGTAATGCCAGGGATTGTTGATACGAACATGACGTCAGTGATTAGGTCGTCAACGTGTATGAGTGACGAGCAACTGGCTTTTCATCAACAGCTCTATCATGACAAGCGCTTAATTCAACCGGATACCGTGGCACAATTTTTAATGTGGCTGCTGATAGACGTTGATACAGACCTATTTAAATCAAAAGAGTGGGATATTTATGATGAAGCGGATCAGGCGAGTTGGTTACAATCTCCGCATGTGGTTCCTAAATGGGGTTGATCTATGTTAAAGTGTGAGTTAAATTTTTAAACAGAAGTCAACATGATTAAACATTTTCATCATCATCCACCAGCTTTGCGTACTTTTTTTGCCACAGAAATGTGGGAGCGCTATGGCTTTTATGTGGTGCAGTCACTTTTGGCATTGCATTTGGCTTTGCGTTTTGGGTGGACTGATAATGCAATTTATACCCTGGTGAGTGCCTTTACTGGGTTGACTTATCTTTCACCCATGTTAGGGGGCTGGATTGCAGACACCTGGTTAGGGCAGAAAAAATCCATTATCGTCGGGGGCAGTTTTTTGTTAGTGAGTTATGTTGCCTTAGCGCTCATGCATACAGATCTCTATTTACAATTTGCATTGGCAGGTGTGGCGGTAGGTACGGGGTTATTAAAGCCCAATATTTCTTCTTTATTAGGTCATTCGTATGCAGAAAACTCGCCTGAACGCGAAAGTGGCTTCACTATTTTTTATATGGGGATTACCTCAGGGATTATTCTGGGCACCACCTTGCCTAGCTATTTGCAAAAAACATTAGGCTGGTCGGCTACATTTGCCAGTGCAGCGTTTGGGATGGTGATTGCCTTATCTGTTTTTTATTTAGGCGTGAAACGCTATCGTATTAAAGATTATCAAGAAAGACCGTCTACAAGTCAGTTTGTTTTATTAAAAGCTGGCGTAACCATTTTAATGATTTGGGCAGGGTGTGTGGGGGTGTTAAAAAATCCTCATGTTGGGATGGTGGTGTTTGCAAGCGTGCTGATATTATCGATTAGTTATATTGTACGTACCGCACGTAAAGAAAGTAAAAAACAGGCTGCTAAGACCACGGTGTTGGGCTTACTGTGTTTAATCTCAGTGCTTTATTGGGCGTTTTATTTTCAGATGTTTTTATCCTTGACGTTATTTATTGCGCGTTTGGTAGAGCCAACGTTCTTGGGCATTGCATTTCCCCCGCCTTATTATGTGTGCGTCGAAAGCATTGGGATGTTGGTGTTTGGTTATTTTATCGCTAAACATCGCAAGCAACTATCAAAGTCACAAGTCGCACAGCGCGCAGGAAACAAGTTTTTTCTTGCCATCCTCTCGATTGCATTGTCTTATGTGATTGTGATTTGTAGCATTCTCTTTTCATCTGATGCTGCATTGATTTCTCCTTTGTTTATTATTCCCGCTTATTTGTTGATTTCTATTTCAGAGCTCTTGTTGTCTCCTGTTGGGTTATCCATCGTCACTGTGCTAGCTGATCGTAAGCGGGTGAGTACGCTGATGGGCATTTTCTTTGTGTCTTTAAGCTTAGGCGGGTATTTATCAGGCTTGCTCGCGAAAACCACTAATATTCAGGCATCGTGGACTGATCTTGCCTTGATTAGAGCGCATTATTTACATGGGTTTAGCGTGTTATTTCTGATTTTAGCTGCGTCAGTTGTGATTAGTTTTTTTATTAATTATTTAATTAAGAAGCATTATATTCTAGCGTTCGAGGGTTAATAAAAAAACATCTAGTATATGTTGTGTAACTCCCCACGTCATCCTGAGCGCCAGCGAAGGATTGTAAGTCTAAAAATTGGTATATTAGGAAGTAAGAGGGTTGCCCATTGCATAAACAATGGGCACGGGCGTGAGCGACCGTCGAAGGATTGGTTTAACCAGCCGTTGAGATCATGGTACTCTAGCCCAGCTC
>JAPLRL010000055.1 GCA_026399205.1 Gammaproteobacteria bacterium | reverse complement strand
GCTGGTTAAACCAATCCTTCGACGGTCGCTCACGCCCGTGCCCATTGTTTATGCAATGGGCAACCCTCTTACTTCCTAATATACCAATTTTTAGACTTACAATCCTTCGCTACGCTCAGGATGACGTACCTGGGTAGTTACTAATAATGATAATGAATTTTTGGTTTTCGCCTAACCTGAAAGTGTCGTTCCCGCACGCTCAGATCTAAAGACGAAGTCAAATCTATCAAGCGGGAATCCAGTGCTGATCATGATAGTTGTATAATAGGACTTACGCAAAACACTACTTATGAGGACTACGTCATCCCGAGCGCAGCGAGGGATCCCCTCTTAGTTGCAGGAGATCCCTCGCTGCGCTCGGGATGACGTACACGTTTTGCGTAAGTCCTATATAATTCACTTCAACTTGCATTGCATATCTGTGCGCCAGGTATAGTTATTCCTGATACTTCGGGCGGCACATGAGCAAAAAACCGCTCGGACCATAATGATGCGCTAGATCGCGCAACAGGTTGAACTGGGGAAGTGAATCGCTTATACGTTTCCGGATCAACAACTTGTTGAGCAACATGTGCCAGACTGGTATAAGCCCGTTCATAACCAGGCGGAAGAGGTCCGGGAATACGGTCCTCTAAAAAAGACTTTGCACGAAGTGCCATTGCAGTGGCGCGTTTCTTCAGGTCTACTTTTGAATGCGATTGGCAGATCAACTGAATCAGCTGCTGGGGAGCCGCTTGTTTTTTTTCTTCACCTTCCTGAGCTTTTGGCTCAGAGACTTTAACATTGTCCAACAAGTCATACTGCGCATTATCATCTGATAGCATTGCCAAGTATTGACGATAAGCAACTAAGCAATGAAACCGTGTAATAAACTGATCAAACAACGCATGTGGACTCGTACCCGATGGTACATGTGCTAAATACTGTTCGTACAAATAAATCGCCTCTCGCCATTGTTTTTGGTCAGCATGAGCGTCTGCAATCATAAAATAGATAAAGGGATAAAAAAGAGAGTCTTGCTGAAAACACAAGCGTAACTTGACGTCATCTTTTTGTAGCGGCGCGAGTATTTCAAAGGGTTGCCGCTTCACTAACAAGGCCATGTTGCCATGTAGATAATGGATCATCAAATAAACATCATCTTGTTCTTGATTCAGCGCATACGATTGCTGAAGCTGTTCTTTCGCTTTTTCTAACAGCGTATGCTCTGGCTCTTTTTGCTCAAACAAAACCGTTTGATATTGAATAAAACACAACAAACCATTTAAATTATGTAGTTCAATTTTAATGGTAGCCGCATTTAGATTTAGATTTTCCTTAAATAGATCTTCAATTAAGACTCGTGCCTCTTGGTACTCTCTGAGCTGATACAAGCTTCGCGCTTGATCATAAATACATTGTGCATATAAATCGGTAAGTAATTCAGACACCACCTCCTTATAATATCCTTTAAACATTTGTGCAGTTCGTTTAAAACAATCAGCAGATGAGCGATATTCTCCACGCCTCATCGCCTGTTGGCCTGCTGCATACAATGTTTGCATCTGTGCATAAAGTTCACTTTCTTTTTGATGCTCTTGGTCTCGATGTACTTTGTATGCATCTGAAAATGATTTCATAAAGCTCATAAACACCTGGGTGCCGTTTTGCCACCAAAGATGTTCATTGGTCGGGATAACACCCCCCTTACGGATGGCAAACCCAATTCCTGCGGCAGTCAGCGTAAATAAAGCTAACTCCACTGTAATAGGGGAGAATGAATTAGATGACTGCTTTGGCATAAAAAACTCCTGGAGGTTGGGTTGGCTTATTTTGTTTAAAAAACACTTGATCTGATGCAAACACAGGTGGATTTTCTTGATGAAATGGATTGGCCGTTGGCTTAAAGAGCGGAGGATGAATCACCTCAATGGGCCACGGTGGTATCGATTTATCGGGTTGACGGCGTATTGAGGCTAATTGATCGATCATACACATGGCCGCCGCCCCACCAATTTCAATGGCCGCATCCCCTCTGAGTTCACGCATGCTTTCTTGATGTCGCCTCAGCAGAAGTGCCGGTAAGTCGCTATTAGCCTCCATCAAGTGAGGAACCTGGTCACAACAGGCCATTAACCCGGTCTCCGTTAATTTTTTCTCATGATCAACAACCTGAGTGTAAATAACTTTTAAACCTGTCTGAATCGTTTCACTCTGCGTTTCTAAGGCTTGCATCTGTCCTGGTGCTAAATTATCTGCTTTTTTTTCTGCTGCAATAAAAACAGTATCTTCTTCCAGTGCTTTTTCGGTAGACGCCTTTGTGTCTCTGATTTTAGGCGGAATAGCCTTTAAATTGTTTCCTTGTTCGACATAGGTTTGTAAAATTTTCTGCCAATCTAAGTACTGAGGCCCATAAATTCTAGACGGTATGATACTCGAGCGCATCTGTGCAACATGCCTTTCAGAATATTGCGCAATGATCTCAGGGGCATGCGGATATAACGTCGTCGTTAAGGCAGAAAAAAACCGACTAAGGTCACTGTCTTTTTTTAATACCCCTTCCATCGCATCAATCTGTTTCTCACGCGTAGCATGGTTCAACTGATAATTCTTATTTAATTCGGCAACAAAGGTCTTGATCGCTTTACTATAAGCTAAAGCATCCTCATGTTTCTTATCAGCATTTAAAATTTCACTAAGCAAGCGCTCTGCTTCTAAACGGTTCAGAAGTCCACCGGCATTAAGTTTCACTTTAATGTTATGAATACGATTCGCATACCATTGATGGTTGTAATAAACCCCTGCAGCAATCACCACAATCACAACCGCACCGCCAACAGCAAATGCCACGGCATGAGATCCCACAAAAGTCGCAACCGCGCTACTCCAAGTCGCCGTAGCTCCCCCTGCCGTTGCAACAGAGCCGCTACTGGCCGTTGTAATACTTGTTGTGGTCCCTGCCGTTGCGCCGTACCCTAAAGCATGCATAGAACCCGTCAATAAGCTTGTAATTGCAGCTTCCGAAGCCAGCCCAAAAGAGAGTATGGCAACTGGCGTACTGGTCAGTGCATGGCACGCGCCTTCAAGCATAATCCCATCAAAATGCATCGGCGCATTCCCTGCCTCTCGCTGTGGTGTCAAATAAAACATGTTCACCAGTGCGGCAGCGGGTGTGAGTACACCCAACGTACTCGAAGCGATTGTCCCAGTACTCCAAGTCTCTGCAGCAGCCATATGCGTTGCTAAACCCACACCCGACGTGGTCATTCCCAGTCCCATACTCATCACATTCATCGTTAAAGCAAAGTCCTTACACCCTCGCTTACCCGCTTCATCATGCCAATTTTCGGCCACATCGGCAGCCAAACTGAGTGTCGAGAAAGCACTAGCCAGGCTCCCCAAAAGTTGCATATGCGCTGGCGGTCTTGGCGTCACTTTTTGTAAACGACTCGATAAATAGGCTCCAGCTAACGCAGCACCTACTTTCACCCCCTTTTTAATCTCAGTTGCTTTCCAAGAATCACATCCATTTTGTAAGGCCTGAGAGAGAAGCGTGAGTCCGAATTGTCCAATTTGCAATTGAGACGCAGCAAGCTTATTTTCTTGTTTTCGAATGTTTTTCAAGTCACCTTTATAGCGCTGGGCTGACTCGGTATCTCCATTTTCCTGACATTGCACAATACGTTGCATCAGTTGCTGTTTAGCCTCTTTACAGACGCTAAATGCGGATGGGAAGTGAAGTCGCTCTCCATGCCCTGCGGCGGTCCCATTCACTACCTCCGGATTAGTGGGATCAAGCGCTAAGCCTGCTTGGTAATGCTCAAAAGACTTTGCTTTAGACAGAGCCGGATCGGAAGCCAGCTGCCCATAACAACTCGCCTTTTCCATAGAAGAAAGCTCAGGGTTGGATAACAGCGCTTCGGTCATTGTGGCTAAAGCAGGATCACTGGTTTTTGAGATTTTTTGCTGATTCCACAGAATATCTTTTCCATAAAGGAGAAACTTTTTTCCCTGTTCCGTAAGCGACTGTACTTTTGAGAGAGCAGCTAAAGATTGTGTCTGCGTCAAAATATCTACTTTTGTTTGCGCAGTTTGGGGCTGTCGTAACGCGGCATCTAAGATTAACAAATGACATTTTTCTTGATGGGGTACTGACCAATCAGGCTTTGCTGCTAAAGTTGCTTCAGCGGTTTGTTTAGCTGCCTCAGTAAATCCTTGTGCATACTGAGCCTCAGCATACTGAGTTCGCGCACTTCCGTCTTGATCTTTGCCTTGAAAGGCATCTTGCATCCATTGATTTGCAGCATCGACCCCTTTCTCTTTTAATAAGTTGAGGGCAAAGCCCAACGATACATCAACAGTGTTGAGGTGCGCAGTAAGCGTTGGAGACTGACAGGCCAACTGAGATGCGGCCTGATAGTTTCCTGCTTCACACGCAGCCATGTATTCTCGTTGAGTCGCATACTCCTGCTGAGCTTGTAAGCTAGCATCAAATTGCTTAAAGCTCAGTTGATGTTGAGGAAAGTCTTTGATTGCCTGTTGACTCAATTGCCTGGCTGCAGTGAAATTCTCTGCTTGATTTGCTGTATTGATCGCATCAATGGTTTGATTAAGTGCCGAGTGATAACGTTCCACGGCTATTTGAGAGTTCTTTAATGCAACACGGTCGCCCTGTTTTAAAGCATAGTCCATCGCATCTAATATCTCCTGCCCATTTTTTAAGGGCAAGCCCTGACAAGTTTTGATCTGTTGAGCTAAGGCTGCTTTATTTTGATCGCTGGGTGCTTTCTCATAAACATGAATGGCTTTTGTTAATGCTTTGGTTTGCTTCACATTGAAACGACCGATCGCCTCTATCCCGGACGGTGGTTTAACGCTTGTTTTTTGAACTAACTTATAGATGCCATATCCAACCCCACCTGCAACAACAGTAGCCGCTGCAACGCCAATAACAACAGGATTGGAGCTACTAAACCCCACGCTTAAAAAACTTGCACCACCGCCAAAAGCAGCGCCTGCCCGTAAAGTGGTGTCAGCTGACGGTTGAATGCTTGCAGATCCGGTATGCGTAATACCACCCTCATGCACCGTAGCGCCGTACGAAAGTGACATCGGTTTGCCACCCAATTTTTCACTACAAAAACCGTGTGTCACCTGAGCGTGTTGGCCCCCTTCACTGGTTTCTAATGAGAAATCTAACGTACTTGTTGGGTTAAGCTGAAACCGAGCGCCATTGCTGTGTCCCACAACACGCCCTCGCTCATCATAATAGGTCTCTGCGTAAGACTGCGGCTGATTCACTAACTGAGGCAGGGGCACTGTCAAAATAGGCATCCCAATTTCAAGTGTTGGTGTTGTTGAAGGCGCGGCTGACAGCGCTTCCGCATCAAGCTGGGGCGATGAAGCAACTAGCGACGCCATCCTGCTTTGCATCACCATCAAACTGGCCATCAAACGAATGTGCTCCATTGAGCTCGGCGCAGGCACCTTGCTCGGTAAAGCGGGCGCCGGTGGAACCAACTGTACTGGCACAGCAGTAGCTTGGAGAAATTTTGATTGATACTCTAACAGGTTTAATTGCTTGAAACTTGCTTCAATTGCCTCCAAATACTTAGGATCAGGCCCAGGATTACGCAGATAATTCTCTAATTTTTTCCAGACAGGTGTGACCACGCTTTCTTTGATAGCTAATTTGGTCACAACTTTAGCTATACGCCCAACTGCACGACTCCCTTTATACACTCTAGATGCCACTGCAAGCTCAGGCGCAAGACCCAACACAGCTAAATCTACAAGCCATGATGACAATATAGATTCTCCCCCTCGAAAAGCCGCCTCACTTACAAGAAAAGCAGGATGAAGTGATCCTTCTGCTCGAACATTCTCCTGAAATTTTCGAAGAATCTCCGCTTTTTTTAAAAATGCACTCTCATTTTTTAAAGCACCCGATTTAGCAAAGCGAGTACGTTGATCAAGGCTAGCTTGCCAGGTGTCAATAGAAAATTTATGTAATTTTCTCTGCCATTTTTCTATCTCTTTAAGCTGCTGTTTCAACTCAGTGTGATCATCTTTAGTCGCATAATGTTCTGGCATAATTGCTCCTTTCATAACGCATGGCACGTCAACCCTCTGCACGCATGGTCCATCACTCTCTGCTTTCGTGGAGTATGACGTTATGAAGGAGCAGGTGATATTGTTGAATATAAAAAACAGCTATTGTATATAAAATTACCTAAAACACAAGATAACATGTGGAGCAGATCCAAGTCCTGAACATTGTGACTCCGAACATCATGGTGTATTATGCTTTTTTTTAGCTCGGTTTGAGATTTTGAATGCAAAAAACACCTGCAAATGATGATCAATTTATGCACCGCCCTATGCAGCAGGTGCGTTATGCGATGTATGGAATGTCTTTATTGGACTTTTTAAACGTATTGAAGTTAGTCGGTGTAAGGGATGTATGGAAAAAATGCCTGGAGCCAATGACAGAATTTAGTTTATCTGTAGGGCATGCGCTATTCCAAAGGAATGCGCGGTTGCGCGGGGCCATGTTGTCACCAGAGGTCTTATTAGAGATTCCTGAAGTGCATGGATTTTTGTTGAACCCAGATCCGCGTTCATATGCCGCCTTCCAGCGTTTTAAAGTAGGTTATCTTTTGTTGTTAGTGAAAGAGCAAAAGCTGGTGGATGATCTGTTGGGGGTTTTGCAAAGATGGAGGCAACCTCCTGCTACAGCAACGACCAATCAGCCGGCACAGATTGGCACCATACCCGGCTTGCAAACCCCTCAAGTAAATAATATCCAACCACCGCAGCCATTAAGTTGGTGGCAGCGCGCATGGAATACTGTGCAAAATGGGGTTAAAAAGAGTGTGGAGCTTACCTTAGGGATGATTCCGGAGGTACGCATTTTTCAATATAGTGTAGCATTTTTGAGAACAGTAACGAGTGCCTCAGTTGCCTATGCGACACATCAGCAATCATATCAGAGACAATTGGCGCCTGTCGCGCAGCCAGTTCAACCTGATGCGGTGCCAAATATTCCAGCACAACAGCCTTCCCCACTGCGAGGTCAAACGTCTCAGAGTCATCAAGTTTTACAAGCACTACCACAACCTACGCCTCTTAGAATATATGCGTAAATTTTGCCATTTAAATTCTTGATCAAATTACTGCGTCACTGCAAAAAAGCCCCACAGTGGGCCTCAAATAAGTCGTCCAACTCAATGCGTAATTGTCCTTGATGGCAGCCGTCTAGCGACAATGGTAAAGCGGGATGATTTATTTCTGTACCCCGGGTACAGCTGCAACATTAATTGGAGCAGAAGGAACTCTTGAGGTTTGTGACGAAGTAATGACTGCTTGATTAAAGCTAGCTGAGGTACTGGCAGCAAAATTACCGGTCGGTGTATACGTCGCGACAATAGCATTTGACCCTGGTGGTAATGTGAGTGTTGTACAAGTTGCCACACCTGAAGTCAGTTCTCGTGCGGTACAGCCTATGGATGAGCCATTCGCAGTAAAGCTAACCGTACCGGTAGGTGTACACCCACTTGAGCTTACGTTGGCACTCAAGGTCACCAAAGGTCGAAAAACATTTGAAAAAACTACAATGTAGTTATAATATAAATTATGCCAAATATCACATTTGAATGGGATGCTTCTAAAGCGTCTTTAAATAAGAAAAAGCATGGTATTAGCTTTGATGAAGCTAAAAACGATCGTATCATACGCATCATTTCTGCCAGAAAAGCCACTCAAAAAGAATCAATGCAATATCACGGTAGTCAGTTATGAGAGATGAGGGCATAAATTGCGCCTATCATAATGATGAATGCCCCCTAGCATCAACATTATTTCTGGTTACTTAAGTGTTTTTTGTATGTTTTTAATTTGCGCTAAAGAAAGCTCCGTTGCTTTCGCGACAAAAACAGGATCCACGCCCTCAAGAAGAAGCCGCTTAGCGATATTGCATGCTTTTATAAACCCACCTTCTTCTCTGCCCTCTTCTCTGCCTTCTTCTCTGCCCTCTGCTTTCAATATTTCAGCTAAGCTCATGATTTCGTCTCCCGCTTTCGGTGTTAATTTATTATACATCAGCTCAATTAATTCTTTCGTTGTATGATGTTCTTCATCAACCGCTAGGATGTATGATAGCAATTGTAACACAAATTGACTCTTTTCCTCCAGAATGAGGCGATTGATGTTTTCTGCAATCAATTCTATTTCTTGGCTGATATGCTGCCGAAATCGGTGGCGCATAATGAATTCCATTGTACCAGACCATAAGCGAGAAGTAAGCTCGCTACTCGACACTGTATTCACATCAATCAGACAAAAGGGCTCATTAAGTATTCGATGCATTAAATCAGCTTGATCACCACACAGATCCCACATTGCTGTTGACGCATTATAAGTACGTTTTCCAGCATAAAAAATCATTGGAAAAATGACCGGGAATGGTAAGCCATTTTTTTGTTTGGCGTGTGATTGGTGATAATCCCAGATTTTAATCATGTATACCCAACGCTAATGAGTTTTCGGATTTTATGCTATCGATTTTTCCGTCCATGGCTTCCAAAAAGATTTGCAATAGAACAGACTATTACGCATCTTTTTGGAAGCCATGGACGAAAAAATCGAGTCGCCTAAAAAACCGAAAACTCATTAGCGTTGGGTATATTTAAGGAGTCTGAATGGCATCAGTTGATCCGGCTTGCTTTGATGCTCAGCTAGAATATAAATGTAGCCTTCTTTCTCTTCAATATTAGCTTTAAGCAGCACATCGGATTGCAATAACTTTAACTCTTCATCAATAAACGTATTAGGACAGGTAACAACCGTTTTAAAATCAATCTTGTTTTTTATTTCCAAAGGTAGGTGTGTTTCTAAAAATTCACGAGCCACTTCAGGATACTGCATGGATGCACGAAACAACTTGTCATGTGGATTGTTAATCTCGTTTTTTGTCATTGGATTTGCGCCGCTCTTTTTTAATTGGTATCAAAAAATTTTTCAGGAGAATAACGCTTTCAACGGTGTTTATACATCTACTATATGTCACAACTTAAATTAGGAAAACAAGGAAAGGGTGTTACAAATTTGCTACACCCCCTTTTACGAGCTCCTTAGAAAACCCCGTAAAACCCTTGCTGTGTATGGCGCGCCCGGAAGGATTCGAACCTCCGACCCTCTGGTTCGTAGCCAGATACTCTATCCAACTGAGCTACGGGCGCATAAACTGGCGGAGAGAGAGGGATTCGAACCCTCGATGGACTTTTGGCCCATACTCCCTTAGCAGGGGAGCGCCTTCGACCACTCGGCCATCTCTCCATGGCTGAAGGTTCTGGATTATATCAACTATTTCTTTGTCGTCAACAAGAAGATGAGCGTTAGATTTGTTGGGCCAAGGCCCAACCTACGGCAACATGGCAATAGTAGGTTGGGCCTTGGCCCAACAACTTTAACAACTTTCCTTATCCCGCCTCACAAATAACACAATTCCCGCTGGAATCAATAAGAAAGGAAATATCATCAGCCAGCCTGGAAAACTATTCGGTAACCTAATGTGATGTGCTGTGCTATGTTGCACATACTCATTGATAACCTGCGATAACGTGATGGCATTCGCATGATCACTGGTGGATAAGCTTCTAAAATAAGCGCCGCGAGGGCTCTGGGGGGAAATCAATAACACGTTGTAGGTGTAGCTGCCGGTGATGTTACTTCGGGTAGGTGGATTGTAAACAGATTGAATCTTGGCGCCAGATAGATCACCAATAAACGTGGTTGATTGATATAGATTGAATAAATGGTCTTTAAGCAGACAATTTTGTGCTGTGCCTGGTGTTTTAATGGTGCAAACCAGACGATAAGACATAAAATAACAGATGCAAATCGCAATCCCTAGAAAGACAAAAAACATGGCAAAACATTTTTTACGAAACGGCGTCTGATTCATGGGAGTCATCCTGTTGTTGTTTATTCATTTTTATTATAGTCTGTTTTTTTAAATATACTCCGACCGTTCCCCCTCCCCAACCCTCCCCCGCGAAGAGCTTCAACATGCTGTTCAAATTTATAGCGCGGGAGAGGGGGTATTCGAGTGTAAAAAATTTTTTATATAAGGACATATGGCGTGTTTATTCTTCTTAGTTGCGTGGGCCTTTTTTTTATAGCGCTTTTTGAATATGAGCGTTGGATCAGAAAAGAATCTTTGTTGACTTGGTATCGGTCTCCTTTATGCGCCATTGGTGCATACAATACATTTTTAAGGATGATTTCAACGAATCAGCCTTTTTTGCCTTTACGTTATTTTCCTGGGCATGAACACTTAGAAAAACATCACGCGCAGATTCGTGAAGAAGTGCTCACCTTTATTCGCACTCAAAATAAAACCCGCGAATTCGGTGAAGTAGAGACATATTCTAAACATATTTCTAGCCCGGAGTGGCAATGTTTTTTTATTAAATGCTATGGAAAAAAAACAACGGAGCTTGCAGGACGCTACCTTCCCTTGACCTCATCGCTGATTCAAGAAAAAAAACAAATCCGCCTGGCCATGCTCTCCGTTCTCAAACCCCATGCAAAAATTCCGGCACACTGGGGGCCCAGCAAAGCCTGTTATCGATACCATTTAACCCTAAGCTGTGATGCCAGTGAGAAAGCGTTTATCAATGTCGACGGCACGCCCTACCACTGGAAAGAAGGCGAAGGCGTCTTGTTTGATGATACGTATAGCCACTTTGTTGAAAACGACACCGATAGTCTGCGTATTGTGTTGTTTTGTGATGTGGACCGTCAATTAAAGTTTCCTTTTAATGTGTTCAACACCCTGCTTTTAAATCTGGTTGGACGACATCAGCATCTGCGCGGCATTGAGCAGCAATTTATGTTATAATCTTTTTATTTTTTCGAAAACCTCATGACCCCTTTTATTCAAATTGAACATCTTACCCATGCATTTGGCCCCACTGTTTTATTAGATAAAGTCAAATTTCAAATCAATCCTGCTGAGCGAATTTGCTTAATCGGCCGTAATGGTGCTGGTAAATCGACCTTACTCAAACTCATTGAAAAATCGCTGCAACCCCAAGAAGGAACGGTGTGGCATCAACCTCACTTACGCGTTGCACGTTTAGAACAAGTGTTGCCTGATTCACTCAATCAAACGGTCTATGATTTTGTCGCCTCAGGTCTTGCAGAAATAGGTCAACTTTTATCAGACTACGCACACCTCACCACGCATTTATCCTCTAACCCGACCGAAAACGAATTAGAGCAACTCTCCCATTTGCAACGTCAACTGGATCTCAACAATGCGTGGCAATTTGAAAACACCATCCAAAGCGTGTTGTCTAAACTCTCACTTGATCCACAGAAACTTCTTTCTGCACTTTCTGGCGGCTGGCTAAGGCGTGCTGCCCTTGCAAAAACCTTGGTGACGGGCCCTGATTTATTATTGCTCGACGAACCCACCAACCATTTAGACATCGAAGCCATTCAATGGTTAGAATCGTATTTATTATCAGCAAACATCAGCCTCGTTTTTATTACCCATGATCGCGCCTTATTACAACGCCTTGCCACACGCATCATTGAACTCGACAGAGGAAATCTCACCAGCTGGCCTGGTGATTATCAAAATTTTCTAAGACGAAAAGCTGAAATGCTCAATGCTGAAGACAAATTAAACGACAACTTTGATAAAAAATTAGCCCAAGAAGAAGTATGGATTCGACAAGGCGTGAAAGCAAGACGAACGCGCAATGAAGGACGTGTACGCGCACTTGAAGCACTGCGTTTAGAGCGCACCAAACGTCGTGAACAAGAAGGACAAATGAACTTACAACTCACCGAAGCTGCGCGCTCTGGTAAGCTAGTGGTTGAAGCCAAACACCTGACCCACCAATATGGTGATCGCATCCTCATCAATGATTTTTCACTGAATCTCATCAGAGGTGATCGTATCGGTTTGATGGGACCCAATGGCGTTGGTAAAAGTACCTTACTTAATCTGTTATTAGGCACACTCCCCCCTCAACAAGGTTCAGTTCAGTTAGGCACCAAACTGGATATCGCTTATTTCGACCAAAAGCGTAGTGAATTAATGCTCGAGCAAACCGCTATTGAAAATGTGGCGCAAGGCAGTGATTTTATCGAAATCAATGGCAATCGAAAACACATCGTTAGTTATTTAAATGATTTTTTATTCACCCCGCAACGCGCCATGACGCCGGTCAAACTGTTATCTGGCGGCGAGTGCAACCGTTTATTATTAGCAAAATTATTTAGTCGACCGACAAACCTCATCGTCATGGATGAACCCACCAATGATTTAGACATAGAATCACTTGAGCTTCTTGAGGAGCTATTAAATCAATTTCAAGGCACCCTCCTCCTGGTCAGCCATGATCGCCAATTTATTGATAATGTGGTCACCAGCACCCTGGTGTTTGAAGAGAATGGCCATGTTCAAGAATATATCGGTGGATATGACGACTGGTTAAAACAGCGCGCCATCACCTCCTCAGTTAAAGTAGAAAAAACGGTTACAGCAAGCGCGCCACCCCGTCCCAAAAATCAAACCGAACTCAAACAAGTCTTGAAACAGATTGCAACTTTAGAAGAGAAAATAGCAAAGCTCCAACAACAAACCACTGCAGATGGGTTTTATCAGCAAGATCAAGACCGTGTTTCGGCTGTAGTTGATCAGTTAAAAGATCTCAATAAGGCGCTTGAAGTGGCGTATGCTCGGTGGGAGGAGTTGGAGTAGTTTACGCAACTCTTTACCTTCTACTCGATACAATCCGAGCCGCGACCGTTAGGGAGCGGAAGGTTTAAAAGTCCCGCTCCCTCATAAAACTTCCGCTCCCTAACGGTCGCGGCTCGGTTAGATAGTGCAAAAAATTTAGAATGGCTTAGCTTTACTGATTCGCCACCTTCAACGCCAAATCTCGCCAGCGCTGTCCTGTTGCCTCATGAATATCAAGCGCTTCAGGACGCCCTTCATCGCAGCACGTGCGTAACTCCATACGCAAGGGGATGGTGGCAAGCAAAGGCAGCTGATAGCGATCACATAACCCCTGTGTGCCCTGCTGCCCAAATATGGCTTCTTTATGCCCGCATTGAGAACAAACATGCTCAGACATATTCTCGACTAAGCCAAAGACATTGATATTTGTGCGTTTAAACATTTGAATGGCTTTATCAGCGTCTAGAGTTGAAATTGCTTGTGGGGTAGACACAACCACCGCTCCTGCCACTGGTATTTTTTGGACCAAACTCAACTGAATATCGCCCGTTCCCGGTGGTAAATCAATAATCAGGTAATCGACGGCTTGCCAAGCGGTAGCATCAATCATTTGAATCAGTGTTTTTGCCAACATCGGACCGCGCCAAATCATGGCTTGATTTAAATCAGTTAAACATCCAATAGACATGACTTGCACGCCATGTGCTATAAAAGGCTGATAGCGATTATCTTCCACAACCACTCGGCCATTAATCCCCATCATCAACGGGATACTGGGTCCATAAATATCAGCATCTAATAAACCAACCCGTGCACCCAATTGCGCTAAAGCAACAGCCAAATTCACCGCAACGGTTGATTTACCAACCCCCCCCTTTCCTGAAGCAACCACAATCGTATTGGTCACCTCTTTCAGTTTATAAGTGGGCAGTTGAGTGGGATATGCACGAATAGGTTGAGAAAGCATGATGATTGTTCACAGTGTATGATTTGAAAAACCGATTTTAAGTTAAAAACAGGATGGGGGCTATTAAAATCGCTAGTGCACTTGTTCAAAAAACGATATCCGAGCCGCGACCGTTAGGGAGCGGACATTTTAAAACTTCCGCTCCCTAACGGTCGCGGCTCGGATACATCGAGCGTATACTGTGCCTTTAGTATTTTTCATTTTGAGTGATTTTATCACATGATGCTTCACATGCTCTTTACCATCTTGTTCCTAGAAGGCTTCATTACCATCTCAGTAGAAATCCTCACCATTCGCCAACTGATTCCTTTTTTTGGATCCAGTGTTGTCATTACCAGCGTGATCATTGGCGTATTTTTATTGTTTCTTGCTTTAGGCTACTGGCGTGGAGGTGTCTCTCGCGCCCCGGTTTTTCAGCAGCTCCGTCATAATTTCACCTACGCGCTCATTTGGATTGGTTGTGGTTTAAACTACCCCCTGATTGCTACTTTTTTTTATGTCAGCACGTTGTATTTAAAAACCCATTTTTTATTAAGTTTATCGTTATATCTACTCATCGTATTAGCGCCCATTGTGTACTGGTTAGGACAAACCATTCCTTTAACAACGAATCTATTTAATAAAGAATTACGCGTCAGTCACATCAGTGGGCGAGCTTTATTTATCAGTACCCTAGGGTCATTTTTAGGTGCGCTCGTGACCTCATTGCTACTGTTTCAATATATAGGGGTTGCTTGGACAGTTGTGATTAACTGCATGATTTTATTTGTATTAGTCCTTTGTCTTGGTTGGTATCATCCCTCTTCTAAATGGTCGGTGGTCTGCTTAAGCTTAACACTGCTTTTTATCACGCTGTTGAATGTCAGCATAGAAAAACAATCCCTCATTAAAGCCAATAATTATGCAAATTATCATGTATATAAATTAGCTGATGGCAGTCAATTATTAAATATTAATCAATCGACCAGCTCGTTACTGACCAAAGAAAAAAAAGGATTTACTTACATTGAGGTGATTCGTCATTTGCTGTTTACTCAACTCAACCTACGCCATAAACACCTGTTGGTCATCGGGGCCGGTGGCTTTACTTTAACGGCCAGAGGCAGCCATGGTAACGATGTCACGTATGTTGATATTGATCCTGAGATCAAACATCTCACAGAAACCTATTTTTTAAATGCAACGATTCAAGGTCACTTTGTAGGGCAAGATGCACGCGCCTACCTACAGCAACATCATCAACAATTTGACGTGATCATCTCAGATGCCTACAGTAATCGCTTTGCGATCCCCCCCTCACTCTTAACCGCAGAATACTTTCAAAGCTTAGCCAATCACCTGCATGAATCCGGCTTATTGATTATCAATATCATTCATGACCCCTTGTTTGCAGATCAGTATTCACGCCACGTCTTTAATACCATTCATGCTGTATTTCCGCATTGCACGACGATTCCCATTAATTGGCAACGGTCCACTTTGGTGAATATGTTATATGTTTGCCCCAAAATAACGACCGATCGCACGGTTTATAGCGATAATTTAAATACCATTACATCAGATTTTTTCAATCATATTGCCAGCTAAGCACCGCATTCGACACTAACCGGACCTGCTCTGTTGCACACGGTTGCAACGGAATGGGTCTTGCTAAACGCACAATCAACCGGTGCTCAGGATGTTCAACTAACCACGTTTGAATTTCAACATGAGCGGTACTCAATGGCACACCAGATAAGTCTTGACGCACGCAGGCAAACGATCCTTTTTCTACCACGCGATAGCCTATTTTCATCGCGTTCAATTCTTGGATGCCTTCAGACGGGGTTAACTGAGATTGATACGCGCTCCATTGCGACCGCATGGTCTTTTCTAAGGTCAGTAATACGGGTTGGTTCTTCGCAACCTGACCTATGATTTTTTGATAGACAGCAATACCTTGCCATTGAGATAGCGTGAGTAATAGCATCGCGCTCAGCATGAGGAGGACAAGAATCAGTACCACACCTTTTTCTTTAGCCATGGTTAATGCATCCTCATCGCAGCGACGACCCAATGCGATTGATGGTTCTCGGTGCCTAAACGCAATCGAAAAAGATGAGTGGCCTTTATCCATTGAATATCAAACGATTGAATCGCTTGGCTTAATACATCCGAGCTCAAAGCGTGAAGCATCAAGCCTTTTCCCTTGACTACATCGAATGATTCACTGATCCACTCTCCTAAAAAAATGGGGGGAGCATAGGAAAACCGCAGGGGTTGTTGCATTGTGAGGGTGTTGCTCGTATGACTGCTCACACGAACCAACTCAGCATGAGAGCAATCTGCAATCAAATAAACACGATTGAGGTCAAACACAGTAGCTGAAGCAACGCTTAATTGTCTATCCCCCAAGACCTTAATCCCATCTTGATAGCCACGAGCCATGCGATTCAACGTCAACCGATGTGCGGCGTTATCAATTTGATAAGGCAGTAAGGTTGCTTTGGCTTCATCAGACGTCACCAACTTCGCCAAAGATAAACAAGGTGTAAATCCTGCATGATGAATCCTTTCGGTTAACATCGAGGACACCATGACGAGATCGACATCATCCGTGAGTTGTTGATTCATGACACGATAGGTCTGTTGATGAATTGCTAACCCTTGCCAAAGGGCCAACACCAAAAAAGACGATAAGCTTCCTGCAATCATGAGCTCAATCAAACTCACCCCATGTAGCGAACGTTTATACCTAACGCGCATATTGCCACTCTTGATGATTCGTGAGGTGTTGTAGGGCTTGCATGTTTTGATGGGTGGACAACATGACTTTTTGAGCATGCAACCCTTCACTTAAACACAGCAATAACCCGCCACTCATCAAGCTCAAGGCGATTAATATTTCGAGCAAACTAAAACCAACTTCCTTCACCAGTAACTGCAGATAAACGTCATCCTGAGCGCTAGCGAAGGATCTCCTCCAGCGAGCAACGTGCCATTTTGTAGGAGATCCTTCGCTGACGCTCAGGATGACGTGGGGAGTTTCCTTCATCATTGGACTTTCCTTTTTATTTCCATCACACTTGCACTATTCTAGTTTAATGCAAAGTAACCATGCCTGGCGACTTCTTTACACTACCTCATCAAGGAATCCAAACCCTGATTCCTTATCAACCCGGAAAATCCATCGAATCACTCGCTCAAGAATTAGGATTAAAAGACATCATTAAGCTCGCCAGTAATGAAAATCCACTTGGCTGTAGCACGGCAGTCCACTTAGCACTAAGTCAATTAAAAGCCGCTCAAATAGCCAGTTACCCAAGCCCACGTCATCACCCCTTATATGCACGACTAAGCGAACACGTGGGCCTGCCATCTAACCAACTACTCTTATCCAACGGCTCAGATGCGCTCTTTTCACTGCTCATGCTCACCTTTGCTTTACACACGCAAAAAAACATGGTGACCCACGACTATGCTTTCAACGCCTATACCATTCAAGCACAAGCCTTAGGCATTCCTACCCGCATTGCAGCCACTAACTCTGATTTCACCGTCAATATTGAAGCAATTTTAGCCCTATGCGATCACAACACCGCACTTATTTTTATTGCCAATCCCAATAACCCTACGGGACTTCCCATCCATACTGAGCAAGTCAAACAGCTGTTAACGGGGCTACCGGAAAACACCCTTTTAGTGCTTGATGAAGCGTACATTGAATATACTCACCCTGAGGAAAACACCATTGAATGGTTATCTCACCACCCTCAACTGATTTTATTACGCACGTTCTCTAAAATTTATGGTTTAGCAGGCCTTCGCTTAGGCTACGCCATGGCTCACCCAGATATCATTGAACTGCTGCAACGCGCACAACTCCCTTTTACCGTCAATCAAGCTGCCATGGCGGCGGGTTTGGCCGCTTTAAACGATCAGGCTTTTATGCAACAAAGTCGTCTACAAACACAACAGGGCATGATTGAGTTAAAACAAGGGTTACTCGCTCTCTCTCTCACCCCAATTCCCTCCGTTGCCAATTTCATCACGGTTGATTGTCATCAACCTGCCTTAGCGATTTACGAAGCGCTGCTACACGAGGGTATCATTGTGCGCCCGCTACATCCTTATGGGCTTGCCAATCATTTACGGATTACGATTGGAACAACTCAACAAATCAAGCGTTTACTGAAAGCATTGTCGCTTATTTTAAAACACCCGAACCAGGAGTCACCATGCCAGCCCTCACTTTGACGCAAATTCAACATCAGCTCAACGCAACACTCTCACATTGGACCTATCATAAAGATAAAAACGTTATTCAACGGCAATTTCAGTTCGCCAATTATTATGAAACCATGGCGTTTGTGAACGCGATTGCCTACCTTGCCCACCAAACCAATCATCACCCTGATCTTGAGGTCCACTATCAAACTTGCCTGGTTGCTTATTGTACGCATGATGCGGGGGGGATTACGGAGAAAGATATTTTTTGTGCACAGAAGGTCAATGAGCTTCATGAAAAAAATTAAGATGAATTCATCATGCTAAACATACTCGCAGACGATACCCTACCTGAACTCGACCTTGCCTTCCCCGCCCCATTCCATCTCACCCGTTATCGAAATCAAACTGAATTACAAGAAGCCCTGCCTGATCACACTATCCTCCTCTGCCGCTCAACACTAAAAGTCAATCAAAGCCTCCTCACCTCACATCACCTCGATTGGGTATTAACCGCAAGCAGTGGACGAGATCACTTAGATGAATCTTATCTAGCACAACAAAAAACAAAAATATTAGACGCCAAAGGCAGCAATGCCTCTGCTGTTGTTGATTATGTGCTGAGCTCTATGGCCTATTTACAAATCGCATTAGCCTTTGAGCCAAAAACCATTGGCATCATTGGCGTTGGTGAAGTGGGCCAGCGCTTATTAGAGCGACTCACTGCACTGGGATTCACCGTGTTATGCTTTGATCCTCTCCGCGAAGGCTTTCAGTCCATCGCATTTGAGCGCCTTGTTGAGTGCTGTCTGGTTTGCCTTCATGCCAACCTTCATACGAGCCCTCCGCACCCAAGTTATCATCTGATTCAAGCTGATTTTTGTGCTGCGCGTTCGCCACACAGTGCCATCATCAATGCATCTAGAGGCAATATCATTGATGAAACAGCTTTACTTGCACACCATAAAGGCTTGTATTGCACAGATGTCTACACCAATGAACCCAACCCAAATCCTCAGATTATTCAACAAGCAACCTTATGCACCCCTCATATTGCGGGGCATACACAAGAAGCCAAAATAGAGGCGGTCAGACAGCTGTCTCGGCAGTTGCATGCTGAATTAGGTCTTCCATGCCCGCTCTTTCCTGCCTACCCTACTTTTCCTGCATTAAAGAGTCGTGGTGATTGGCAAAGCACTTATTTAGCGATATATAACCCGATAGATGAAACACAACGATTGAAGGAAAATAAGCCGTTTCTTGCATTGAGAGCGGCTCATGTTCGGCATGGACGTGAGTACTATTCGTGAAGTAACCCTTGTGTATTTCAAATACTTTGTTATGATGGTCGGCTTTTCCCAGATGAATAGACTATGCCGAAAGAAAGCGAATCACCGATCCTCACTGCCATTTTACATTTACTTGACGACAATCAAGCCATTGATGTCAATTGTATGAACGTTTATAAGCAAACCACCATCACCGATTATATGATTGTGTGTTCTGGGCGCTCATCTCGTCATGTGAAATCAATTGCCGAAAATACTCGAGAACAAATGAAGAAAAAAGGCTTTACCGTCTTAGGCGAATCGGGTTTACAAACCGCGGAATGGATCTTGCTTGATTTTGGTGAAGTGATTGTTCACGTCATGCAACCCTCTGCACGTGCATTCTACCATTTAGAAGGACTGTGGCAGTCTCAAGCGAGTTAGAGAAAGTGCTAAAAATCACGCTGATTGCTTGTGGTAACAAAATGCCAAAATGGGTAGAGGAAGGCGCTGCCCAATTTCAAAAACGCTTGATTGACTATGTGACACTCACGATTAAAGAAGTCCCGCTAGAAAAAAGAAGTAAATCACAATCTCCTCAAATTTATATGCAAAAAGAAGCTGCGAGAATACAACAAGCGATTCCTTCTGGTAGCTATCTCATTGCGCTCGATAGCACTGGACGCACCTTCACCAGTGAGGCATTGGCCGAAAAGCTTGCCCAGTTGCCTATCCAATTTCCACATCTTTGTTTGCTCATTGGTGGACCCGATGGTTTAGACCCTAGCCTACTGACCCTTGCCCAAGAAAAATGGTCCTTATCGACCTTTACCTTACCGCATCCCTTAGTGCGGGTCGTGTTGCTAGAAGTGTTATATCGGTCTTTTACGATTTTAAATCACCACCCTTACCATCGTTGAGAAACGCGATGTCTTATTTTAATAAACCCGCCATTCCCCCCTCGCTAACCCTTCCCTTTCGCATTAATTGTATTATTTTTATCGTACTGATCCTCACCCTGGTATTACTCGCTCGTTTGGTTGATCTCCAACTGATCAAATATAATCGTTTTAAAACCCTATCGTTGCAAAATCAAATGAGCATTGTCCCCACGACCTCACCCAGGGGGATTATTGTCGATCGTAATGGCGTGGTGTTAGCCGATAATACGCCAGTGTATTCACTAGAACTCACCCCAGAGCATATCAAAAATTTACCTAAAACCCTCACCGCATTGCAACAGCTAATTCCTTCGATCACCGAAGAAGACATTCAAGTCTTTTACCGTTTAAAACGCCAAAATCGCGCCTTTATTCCGCTCGCTTTAAAATTAAAACTCTCCCAAGAAGAAATCGCCAGTTTTGCAGTCAACCAATATCGCTTTCCTGGTGTACGCGTTAAAGCAGAATCTATGCGCTATTACCCACTCGGCGAAGAAACCGCACATGTCTTAGGCTACGTCGGGCGTATCAACCTCAATGAACTCAAAACACTTGACCCCATGCGCTATCAATCGACGCAATTTATAGGAAAAACAGGAATTGAGCGCTATTACGAAACCGCCTTACATGGCAAAACCGGGTTCGAACATGTTGAAACGGATGTCACGGGCCGCACCGTTCGTGTACTTAATAAAATTCCTGCGGTTTCCGGAAAAACCTTAACCCTCACCCTAGATACCCGCTTACAACATACCGCTTATGAAAAATTAGGTCAAAACCATGGCGCTGTGGTTTTAATCGATATCAAGACAGGGGGGATCTTAGTGATGGTCAGTAAACCCAGTTTTGACCCTAACCAGTTTGTCAGCGGCATCAACACGCAAGATTATCATAAACTCTCAAATGCCTATGAAAAACCCTTGTTTAATCGTGCTGTCACCGGGTTGTACCCCCCAGGGTCGACCATTAAGCCTTATATTGCGCTCACGGGATTAAATACCGGTGTGGTAAATACCCACACCACGATTTATGATCCGGGTTGGTATCGCTTACCCGGGGTCAGCCACGTGTATCATGATTGGAATAAACTCGGCCATGGCACCGTTAATATTCATCGCGCCATCACCGTATCTTGTGATCCCTATTTTTATAATTTAGGGCATCTGCTCGGCATTGCGCATATCCACCACGCACTCACCCAATTTGGCTTTGGACAACTCACCCATGTGGATTTATTAGAAGAATCACCCGGCGTGGTTCCTAGTGCTGAATGGAAAAAACGCACCCAACATGCCACCTGGTATCCGGGAGACAGCCTCATCACCGCGATTGGACAAGGTTATATGCTGGTTTCCCCCCTACAAATGGCCGCATCTATCAGCACCCTTGCGCTTAAAGGACAACATTTACGCCCTCATTTATTGCATGCCACACGATCTGACGCCCTTAAAAAAGAACGCCCCTACAAACCCATGGTGGACCACACCATTCGCGTTAATGACGAACAATATTGGACCATTATTCACGAAGCCATGCACAGCGTGACGACCAGTCCTGAAGGCACTGGCTACCGATTTGGTCGAAACCCACCCTACGCGGTTGCTGCAAAAACCGGTACCGTTCAAGTCTTTGGTGGAAAAGAATACCGAAGGCGCTTACATCAATTTTTACCGAGTCAGTTACGCGACCACTCTCTTTTTATTGGCTTTACACCAGTTGAATCCCCTGAAGTCGCCATTGCAGTGATTGTTGAACATGATGGCCTCGCTTCTCAGGTCGCTCGAGCGGTCTTAGATCAGTATCAAGCGCTCTATCATCCTAAGGATAAATCATGACGCCACATCGCTCTACGCATCCCATTTATCGCATGACGCGGTTATCCTTACATATTGATTATCCTCTGCTATTTTTGCTGGTTCTCTTACTGTCCTTTGGCATGGTGATTTTATATAGTGCAGCCAATCAACATCTCGGCGTCTTATTAAAACAAGGCTTACATATTATTGCTGCCATCACGGTCATGTTGTTTATTGCCGCTATCCCGCCGCATAAATATAAAAACTGGACGCCCTGGCTTTATGGCATTGGGATTGTGTTACTGATTGGCGTCATGCTCATAGGCAAAGTCGGTAAAGGCGCGCAGCGCTGGTTAGATTTAGGATTTATCCGCTTTCAACCCTCTGAAATCATGAAATTAGCCTTACCCATGATGGCTGCCTGGTATTTTGAAAAAAGCCCACTGCCCTTATCACTTAAAAAACTAGGCATCGGTGCTGCCATGATTTTTTTCCCGGTCCTCTTAATTGCGAAGCAACCTGATTTAGGGACGGCGATTTCCGTAGCTATCGGTGGCATTTGTGTGGTCTTTTTAGCTGGTATTTCTACAAAAATGATCATAATACTATTCACTGCGTTATGTAGTGTTTCCCCCTTGATTTGGTATCACTTACATGATTATCAAAAACAACGCATTTTCACGCTGTTAAACCCAGAAAGTGATCCCTTAGGCTCTGGCTATCATATTATTCAATCTAAAATTGCCATCGGTTCAGGTGGCCTCACCGGAAAAGGTTGGCTACAAGGCAGCCAAGCACACCTTAATTTTTTACCGGAACACGCCACTGATTTTATTTTTTCAGTCAATGGTGAGGAATGGGGGTTTATTGGCAGTGTGATTTTAATTCTTTTGATTTTACTGATTACCTTACGCGGCCTATGGATTGCCATGTATGCACAAACAGATTACACAAGGCTTTTAGCCGCCAGCCTGATTTTATCTTTTTTCTTCTCCGCATTTGTCAATATTGGCATGGTCATGGGCATTTTACCCGTCGTCGGCATCCCCCTCCCCCTGGTCAGCTATGGCGGCAGCGCCTTACTCACATTTTTAGCAGGCTTTGGCATCATCATGTCAATTAGCACGCACCGGATTTTATTTAATCATGCGTTGTAAAAATTAACGCCGATCTGCTTCCCCTCCAACCGCAATCTATGCACACATCTTTAGTTTTACGCCGATCAGCCCCCTCCCCCGCGTTCAAGATTAAATCCCTGTAAGGATTTATAGCACAGGAGAGGGGGCTGAACGGCGTGAACACAAGGCAACTGGCGCAAAACTGTTTCTATGAATCGGTGTAATCCCAAACTCTCTCAATCGGCTCAAATGAAGCGCCGTAGGATAACCTTTGTGTTTTTCAAATCCGTAATCAGGATATAACAGACTCATCTCGATCATTTCACTGTCTCGATAAACTTTTGCTAAAATCGACGCACAAGAAATCTCACCAACCGACTCATCGCCTCGCACAATCGCTTTAGAAAACATCGAAATGGAAGGGGTATACAACCCGTCAACCCAGACTTCATCAGGCGTAATGGTTAAGGCTTCAATGGCGCGCTTCATCGCCAATAACGTCGCATGATGAATATTCAGCGCATCAATTTCATGCGGCTCGGCTCGACCATAGGCATACGCAACCGCTTGCGATTGAATCTGTTGCGCGAGATGAATACGCTGTTTTTCTGATAGTTTTTTTGAATCTTTCACACCAGGAATCGGCGCGTTTAAAATCACAGCTGCAGCAACCACGGGCCCTGCAAGCGGGCCTCTTCCGACTTCGTCTACACCAGCGATAAATGGCATGTCACTATACTCCTTATTATTAGATGATCAGTAGAATCGTTAAAGCATGTAGGGTGGGCAAAGGAGCCTAACATGATGCCCGCTAATTGCTGGTGACGACTGGCGACGTGCCCACCGGTGGCTCGGACACATCCTAACGGGTGGTTCCGTCTTCTCCGAACGTGGCTCAGAGCTATCGGTGGACACGTCGCCTGATGGTTTATGCTAACCGATAAGTTCATCGTTAGGCTCCTTTGTCCACCCTACGATATCTATACTGCGCACGTAAAAAAAAATACAATAAATATTACCGCTCCAGCACCAGCTATGCTAAAATCCGTTCATTTTTAAAGATCCCAGCATCATGGAAAAAACGTTTTCTCCCCAACATATCGAGCAACAGTGGTACCAAAAATGGGAAGCTCAACACTACTTTAAACCCAGTGCTAAAGGCAAGCCTTTTTGTATCATGCTCCCCCCCCCTAATGTAACCGGAAGTCTCCATATGGGGCATGGTTTTCAACACACTTTAATGGATATTTTAACGCGTTACCATCGCATGATGGGGGATAAAACATTATGGCAGCCCGGCACCGACCACGCGGGGATTTCTACCCAATTGGTGGTCGAAAATCAACTGCAACAGCAAGGTATTTTACGTAAAGACTTGCCCCGTGAACGCTTTTTAGAAAAAGTATGGGAATGGAAACATCAATCTGGCAGTCAAATCACCTCACAAATGCGTCAATTAGGAACCTCCCCTGACTGGTCTAGAGAACGGTTTACCATGGATGAGCCATTATCGTTTGCGGTGCAAAAGGTCTTTATCCAGCTCTATGAAGAAGGCCTCATTTATCGCGGCACCCGCCTTGTTAACTGGGATCCCGTCTTAGGCACAGCAGTCTCTGATCTCGAAGTCATTTCAGAGGAAGAAGACGGTCAGCTCTGGTTTATTCGTTATCAAATAGCAGAGTCTTCTGAATCGTTAGTTGTGGCAACCACTCGGCCCGAAACCCTGTTAGGCGATACTGCAGTCGCAGTTCATCCTGACGATGAGCGCTATCAACATCTCATCGGCAAACAGATTCAGCTGCCGTTGACAGATCGCCTCATTCCCATTGTCGCAGATGAAGCCATTGACCCCGCCTTTGGAACCGGCTGTGTCAAAATTACCCCTGCCCATGATTTCAATGATTATGAAATAGCAAAACGCCATGACTTACCTCATCTCACTATTTTAACCAAAAAAGGGACGCTGAATAAACATGTGCCCATGGCTTACCAAGGCATGAGCTGTCTAAAAGCGCGCGATCAAATCGTGCAAGACCTCACACTTGCAGATCTATTGGTAGAAATCAAACCTCATCGCTTAAAAATTCCACGCGGCGAAAAATCGAACGCCATCATCGAGCCATTACTCACCGATCAATGGTATGTCAAAACAGCGCCTTTGGCGCAACCTGCCATCGATGCTGTCAAAAGTGGTGAAGTGCGCTTTGTGCCAGAAACCTGGAGTAAAACCTATTTTCAATGGATGGAAAACATTCAAGACTGGTGTATTAGTCGACAACTCTGGTGGGGACATCGAATCCCCGCTTGGTACGATAACCAAGGTCGTGTTTATGTTGGCTACACCGAAGAAGATGTGCGTTTTAAACATAATATTTTACCAGACGTGCCCTTAAAACAAGATGAAGACGTCTTAGATACCTGGTTTTCTTCCGCCCTTTGGCCTTTTTCTACCCTAGGCTGGCCTGAAAAAACCCCGGCACTACGTGAGTTTTACCCGACCTCAGTATTGGTCACAGGCTTTGACATCATTTTTTTCTGGGTAGCGCGCATGCTCATGATGAGCTTGAAATTTACCGGACTTATCCCCTTTAAAGAAGTCTTGATTACCGGCCTGATTCGCGACAGTGACGGACAAAAAATGTCGAAATCTAAAGGGAACGTGCTGGATCCAATGGATGTTATCCATGGCATTACGCTGCCTGATTTAATTAAAAAAAGAACCGGTCACTTGCTATTAACCTCAAAAGCTGAGCTGATTAAAAAACAAACTGAAAAAGATTATCCTGACGGCATCCCCGCTTATGGCACTGATGCATTACGCTTCACCTACTGCGCCTTGGCGAATTTTGGTCGTAATGTTCGTTTTGATATGCAGCGGGTTGATGGCTATCGCAATTTTTGTAACAAGCTCTGGAATGCCACACGCTTTGTGTTAATGAATGTGACCGATGCTTCACAAAACTGGGGCGATGAAGCCATTCATTATACCCCCGCTGATCTCTGGGTACGTTCTTATTTACAACACGTCATTGAAGACACCCATACTCATATCGCTGCGTATCGCTTTGATCGATTGGCCAATACCCTATACGATTTTGTCTGGCACATCTACTGCGATTGGTACATTGAGTTTTCCAAAACAGTTTTATACGATGATGCGACGTTATTAGCCACCAAACGCGGCACCATTGAGACCTTACTTGAAGTCCTCGATACCGTCTTACATTTACTCCACCCCATCATGCCCTTCATCACCGAAGAAATCAGCCTCCACTTAAGTAAAGTGACTGGATGTGAGCGCGAATCACTCATGATTAGCCCTTACCCCACAGCCAATGAACAATGGGCCAACCCGCAATTGGAACAAGAATTTTCTTGGCTACAAGACATCATTCAAGCCATTCGCACCCTACGCAGTGAAATGAATGTCCCCCCGGGAACCTTGGTCCCCTTGATTTTAAAAAACATGCAAGGCCCCCTCAAGAAGCGCCTGGTCAAAGGACAGCAGCTTTTATTTTCACTGGGAAAACTCAATGGCATTACGCTCTTTAATGAAGAAGATACCATGCCGGTCTCTACTTCCATGGTAGTCGGTGAAGTCGAAGTGTGCATTCCCATGGCCGGATTATTAAATAAAACAGCAGAACTGGCGCGTTTAGATAAAGAGCTCGCAAAACTAGCTAAAGACATTATTTATTCCGAAGGGAAGTTAAATAACGAACAGTTCGTTGCCAAAGCCCCGCCTGAGGTGATTGAGAAAGAGAAAGAAAAATTGGCGCAGGCAATTCAGGCAAGAGATAAGGTATTGGTGCATCAGACGAGGATTGCGCAACTGTAGGGTGGACAAAGGAGCCAAGCACTAAGCTTCCCGGGCAATCAAAACGCGCTGGCGACGTGTCCACCGGTGGCTCGGTCCGCTATAGGTGCTCGAAACGAGTCCGAGTCACCGGTGGACACGTCGCCATTCAGAACGTGCTAACTTGCAAGTTCATCGCTTGGCTCCTTTGTCCACCCTACGTGTTCAGCGCCCCGCCAACACCCCTTCAACAAACGCCTGATGTGCCAACAACTCTTCTTCTGACGCATACACCACCGGCGACGTACTCTTCAACCTCTCATGTTGATTCAACACAACCGTTTGTGCTGCATCCACGACAGGCGCCACAGCTTCAGCAAATAACTCAATTTGCCCCCCAGTCATGGCCAAATAAACCGATGCTAAAATATCCGCATCTAATAAAGCCCCATGGTACTGCCGCCCACTATTATCCACGTGATAGCGTTTACATAGCGCATCTAAATTATTACGTGCGCCGCGGTGTTTCTCTCGCGCATACACCAAGGTATCAAAAACAGTCGCTTGCGCTTTGAGTGAATAAGGCGATTTAAGCCGACTTAACTCAGCATCAATAAACCCCACATCAAAGGGGGCATTATGAATAATCAGCTCACTGTCTTTAATAAATTCAAGAAACTCATCCACCACGTCTTTAAAACGCGGTTTATCTTTTAAAAATGCGGTGCTAATGCCATGTACTCGAAAAGCCCCTTCATCGACTTCTCTGTCGGGGTTTAAATACACATGAAAATGACGATTAGTCAGTTGTCTGTTGATGAGCTCAATACAACCAATTTCAATGATCCGATGCCCCATTTGATGGGAAATTCCGGTGGTTTCAGTATCAAGCACCACCTGACGAATCACTGGGTTTGACATGTTAATAACTCGGTAATCGCTTGATTAGCCAATTGATCGGCACGTTCATTTTCAGGGTGCCCCGAATGGGCTTTTACCCAATGCCACTCAATGTGGTGAAGCTTAGATAATTCATCTAGGGTTTGCCAGAGATCAAGATTTTTAATCGCCTGGTTACTGGATGTTTTCCAGCCTCTTTTTTTCCAAGCCGACAACCATTGTGTCATGCCTTGTCGCAGATATTGAGAGTCTGTATACAATTCAACCTGACACGAACGCGTCAGAGATTGTAAGCCCTTAATCGCTGCTGTTAACTCCATGCGATTATTCGTGGTCGCCATTTCAGCGCCCAAAAATGTTTTTTCGTGATGTTGATAATATAGAATAACCCCCCAGCCACCAGGGCCGGGGTTGCCTTTGCATGCACCATCCGTGTACATTTTGATAAGTTGCGTCATTTAAGAAATCAGCCCTAATTCAGTGACCAATTCTTTTTCGTGTCGCAATTCATTGAGTGTTGTTAAAAATTGCTCTCTGGCAAAGGTCTCTTCAAAGGTGAATCCCTCTACAGTTTCTATTTTTCCATTCGAACGGCAAGGGAAAGAGAACACTAAGCCCTCGTCAACACCATATTCACCGTTAGATGTTTTACACACAGAAAAGAAATCGCCCTCTGGTGTTTCATGCACCAACTGATGCACGCCATACACAATGGCATTGGCAGCAGACGCAGCAGACGATGCACCGCGTGCCTTAATCACCGCAGCGCCACGTTGTTGTATGGTTGGAATAAACGTCCCTTTTAACCATTCATCATCATTAATCACGCTCCTTGCAGGCAGGCCATTGATTTTAGCATGATAAAAGTCAGCAAATTGAGTGCTGGAGTGATTTCCCCAAATGGCCATTTCAGTGACCGCGGTGACATCTACCCCTGCTTTTTTTGCCAGTTGTGACTTAGCACGGAGTTCATCTAACGACGTCATTGCATAAAACCTGTCTTTAGGAACATCTGGCGCATGATGCATGGCAATCAAACAATTGGTATTACAAGGATTCCCCACCACAAACACATGAACGTTTTTTGCCGCAAATTGATTAATGGCCTCGCCTTGGGCTTGAAAAATAGCGCCATTCATTTGCAAAAGATCAGACCGCTCCATCCCTTGTTTTCGAGGCGCTGCACCCACCAAAACGGCCCAATTCACGCCATCCATCGCTTCTTTCATCGATGAGGTCGTATGAACACGTTTTAACAAAGGAAAGGCACAATCTTCTAATTCCATCGCTACCCCTTGTAAGGCTGGCAACGCAGGTTCAAGCTCAAGTAGATTGAGCTCAACTTCTGTATTCATCCCAAACATCTGCCCAGAGGCGATGCGAAATATTAATGCGTAACCAATTTGACCCGCCGCACCCGATACTGCCACTCTGACTCTATAGTTCATCAATGCTCCTCTTCCCCAATTTCAAAGCGTTTTATGATACACTCGCTTCATTATTTAAACCAGTCTGTTTTACGATGAAAAAACCTCTCGCCACATCATCCCACCCTCGCACGTCATCCCGAGCGCAGCGAGGGATCTCCTCCAGTGAAGCACCGAGCCACCCCATGGAGATCCCTCGCTGCGCTCGGGATGACGCGGCTGCACTCTACATCCACATGCCCTGGTGCATAAAAAAATGCCCCTACTGTGATTTTAATTCTCACGTCAGCCACAACCCTATTCCTGAGGCCGCCTATATTAACCGATTGATTCACGATTTAAAAACCGACATTAACCACTTCGGCGCCAAAGCGATTTCTTCTATTTTTATTGGCGGCGGCACACCGAGCCTCTTTTCGGCAGAAAGCTACCAACAGCTTTTCTCACAATTACGCGATCTCCTCCCTTTTACGTCTCCAAACATCGAAATCACCCTAGAAGCCAACCCAGGGAGTGTTGAGCAAAAACGCTTTGAAGGCTATTTAAAAGCTGGCATCAATCGTTTGTCATTAGGCATACAAAGCTTTGACGCGCCAACGTTAAAACAGTTAGGTCGCATTCACAATGAGATAGAGGCACTACAAGCCATTCAAACGGCCAAATCTCTTGGGTTTAACAACTTTAATATAGATTTAATGTATGCAAGTCCGCGACAATCTGTCGAATTGGCCCTGAGTGATTTAAACACCGCACTCGCTTGTCAACCCACCCATTTATCATGGTATCAATTCACCCTAGAGCCCAATACGTATTTTTATCGCTATCCCCCACCCTTACCCCATGAAGATCACATTGCAGAAATGGAGCAAAGCTGCTTTTCTCTCCTAAAAGCACATGATTTTCAACGCTATGAAATTTCTGCCTTTACAAAAGAGAATCAGCCTTGTCAGCATAACCTTAATTATTGGACCTTTGGTGATTATTACGGCATCGGTGCCGGTGCCCATGGTAAATTAACCTCGCCCGAATCAGGTGACATCATCCGCACACAAAAGCACCGTCTTCCGAAAAGCTATCTCGACTCAGCCCAACCCTGTTTAATTGATCAAAAAACACTGAGTGTCCAAGAAAAATGCTTTGAATTTATATTAAATACGAGTCGGTTAGAAACCCCGATTCCGTTGACTTTATTTACTGAACGAACAGGGTTGGCTGTGCAGACGTTAGACGTATTTTTTAAACAGGCCTGTCAACGAGGGTTTATTAGTTTAACCGAAACCGCGTGGAGTGTGACGCCGCTAGGGCGACTGTTTACGAATGACTTGCAGATGCTCGCGTTAGAGTAGCCTGGATGCAGCGCAGCATCCAGGTTACAATTCTTAACCTACCCAACAACATAGTAACTACCCAGGTACACGTCATCCTGAGCGCCAGCGAAGGATCCCCCCTAGCTAGCAATGTGCTAATTAGCAGGAGATCAACTATGTTAAAAACATATTTTCTATTTAAAAATAAAAAAACATTATGAATAAATAAAGCTCACTTAATAAGAATCAGCCTATGGATATGTGGACGCGTCCTGTGGACCAGCCATCGCCCTACGGGACGTGTGG